>JBBQYN010000068.1:0-9710 GCA_038208655.1 Actinomycetales bacterium | reverse complement strand
TGCTGCAGGTCGATGATGTAGATGCCGGAACGCTCGGTGAAGATGAAGCGCTTCATCTTCGGGTTCCAACGGCGGGTCTGGTGCCCGAAGTGCACGCCGCTGTCGAGCAGCTGGCGAATGGTTACGACGGCCATGAGCCGTTCTCCTTGTCCGGCGCGACTGCGTAGGGCAGCGCGCGCCAATCGGTTTCAGCGACGATCGGACGATCATCACTCCTGGTGCCCGGCACACGTCCGCCCCTGTATCCCGACAGGCGTTGGGAAAACCGCCACGAGACGAGGACCGATTGGACATGGAGGCCAAATGGGCACGCGTAGTCAGCGCGCAAAGCGCTGCTCTTGCAAGCGTACCACCCCGACCGGGCCTGTTCCACCGGGCGTGCACAGGTCGGGCGTACACAGGTTCGGAGTGCACAGATACTGACGGCTGCCGATTCTGCACCAATCAGCTTGTGCCATACCCGGGGCAGTTCCGCCGGGGCAGGCTGACGGCATGCGTCGTTCTCGAATTATGCCGGCATGCGTCGGTGCCGTCCTGATCGGCACCGTGCTCGGCCCGCCGACGGTCGGGCTCTCCATCACGCCGGCGACAGCTCCGCAGGCTGCGGTCTGGGGCTGGCCGGTCGATCCACCCCACCGGATCGTGGCACCGTTTCGCGGCCCGCAGACGCCGTATGCGGCCGGGCATCGCGGTATCGACCTGGCGGCGGCGGCGGGTGATCCCGTGCTGGCGGTGCACGACGGTGTGGTTGCTTTCGCGAGCGTCGTGGTTGACCGCCCGGTGCTCACCCTCGCCCACGAGGGGAACGTGGTCTCGAGCGTCGAGCCGGTGCTGGCGCTGGTCTCCCCCGGCGACCGGGTGGTCAGCGGTCAGAGGATCGGCACGGTGACCGACGGCGGACACTGCGTTGCCTGCCTGCATCTGGGCGTGCGCGTCGCGGGACAGTATGTGTCCCCTCTGCTGTTCCTCGGTGGGGTGCCGCGCGCGGTGCTGCTGCCCCTGCCCCGGTAGCGCTGCGCGCGGTGCAGTTCGCTGCGGGCGTGCGGGTTCGGGTCGTTACGCGCGAGGGTGCGCGAGGCTGTAGCTCTGCTGCAGGCGTTCGGCCGAGACGTGGGTGTAGATCTGGGTCGTGCCGAGGCTGACGTGGCCCAGCATCTCCTGCACGGCCCGGAGATCGGCGCCGCCGTCGAGCAGGTGCGTGGCGGCCGTGTGCCGGAGCGTGTGCGGACCGGCCGGTCCGGTGCCGGGCAGGTCGGCGAGCAGTCCGGCTACGAGGCGATATACCGCCCGCACGCCCAGCCGTTGCCGCCGCGAGCCGAGAAAGAACGCCGAGATCGGGGGCTGGGTTGCTGGTCCCGACAGCAGCGCCGGCCGAGCCTGGGCGAGGTAGCTCAGAATCGCGGTCTGGGCGGGCACCCCGAACGGCACCACCCGCTGTTTGAAGCCCTTGCCGGTGACCCGCACGGTCAGTGCGTGCAGATCGACGTCAGCCAGATCGAGTCCGACCAGTTCAGACACCCGCAACGCCGAGGCGTACAGCAGTTCCACGACCGCGAGGTCACGCAGGGCGCCGGGGTCGGCGCCGCCGTCACGGTTGCCGCCATCCGTGCCGTCACCGGTGCCGTCACGGGTGCCGTCACGGCTACCGGCACGATCGGCGAGCATTCCCAAAATCTGGCCCATCTGGTTTTGGTTCATGACGCGGGGCAGGGTCTGACCGGGTTTCGGCGAACGCAGGCGGGCGCCGGCATCCGTCGGGGTACTGCCGGTGTGGGCCAGCCAGGCCGTGAAACTGCGAGCGGTTGCCGCGCGCCGCGCCAGGGTCGCCCGGGACAGCCCGGCCTGGGTCTGCACCCAGAGCCATTCGCGCAGCAGCTCCAGGTCGATGTCGCCGGCCTCATGCAGTGCGCGAGCGGATGCGAACGCGGTCAGGCTGGTGAGGTCGGTGCGGTAGGCACGCACGGTGTGCGCTGAGTAGCCACGCTCCGCCTGCAGGTAGAGCACGAACTGGTCGATCTCGGCGGTCACGGACACGCTGTCAGCCTACCCAGCATCGGCCCTCTCAACGTGAGTCGGTGCTGGCCCGGCAGGGCGCGGTGGGTCATCTAGGGGGTTGGCGGGAGAAGGCTGCCTCGCGTTCGGCGAGGTCGAGGCGTTCCAGCCGGGTCAGAAGCTCGGCATCGAGCGTCGAGACGGTGTCGAAGTCTCCGATCGGCACCTGCGAGTGTGTGACCTGGTCGGGATAGACGTGCACGAGGTGCAGCGCCTGTCCGCCGTTCACGCCGTGCAGTTCCCGGACCGGCGCGGTGAGGTCGATGGAATAGCTGGTGGCGGCGGCCACCGACACCGGAATACCGGCGCAGAGCCCCTGAGTGGCGGTGTGCAGATGCCCGGCAAGCACGATGCGCACGTCGCTGCCGGCGAGCACCGCGGCGAGCCGATGCTGCTCGCGCAGTTCTAGAATGCTGAGCAGCCCGACCGGGGTCGGCAGCGGTGGATGGTGCAGTGCCAGCACCGTGCCGTGAGCTGCGGGCTCGGTGAGCGCGGTGGCCAGCCAGTCGAACTGTTCCTGGCTGAGATCACCGTGGTGGTAGCCGGGCACGGAGGTATCGAGGGTGATGATGCGCAGCCCCTTCACCGTGGTGACCGCGTCGACCGGAGCCGTCGGGTCGTTGTCGCCCCCGGCCGTGTCACCGAGCAGGCTGCCGCGAAAGGCCGCGCGGTCGTCGTGGTTACCCATCACCCAGATCACGGCACTGCCCCAGCCGTCGGCGGCCGTCTGCACGAGGGCACGTACCCGGCGGTAGGCGTCCGGTTCGCCGCGGTCTGCGACGTCCCCGGTGATCACGAGCGCGTCGGGGCGCAGGCCGGAGTGTTCGATCTGCTTTAGGGCCCGCTCGAGCGTAGAGTCGGTGTTCACGGTGCCGTAGAGGCGTCGCTGCTCGGCCAGAAAATGCGTATCGCTGAGGTGCACGATCAGGTGGCTGGCGGCCGGGTGCTGGCCCAGCTGCGGGAATGTGCTCATGAGACCCCTTCGTTGCGCCCACCCTACGGCCTCCCCCTGACGCGGTCCCCGCGCGCGCTCAGCTGACCCGACACCAACCGCTGTCGCGTTCGCGCACGACGCCTTCCAGGTCGAGGCCGCCGAGCGCGCCCTGCACGGCTTCCCGGGACAGGCCACTGCGCCGGGCGATATCGCCCACGGGCCGCGGCGTGCGGGTGCTCAGCGCGTCGAAGACGCGGATCTGGTCGCTGGTGCGACCGGCACCGGTGCGTCGGTCGTCCGCGCTCTCGGAACCCCGCAGGCTGTCGGGCAGGTCGAGGGCCACGGGGATGCTGCGCGGTCCCACCAGTTCAGCCATTTCGGCGGCCGTCGTCACGCAGACGGCGTCGTATTCGCGAATGAGCCGGTGGCAGCCGGCCGAGGTCGGGCTGGTCACCGGGCCGGGTACTGCCCCAAGCGGGCGGCCGAGCGCGGAGGCGTGCCCAGCGGTGTTCAGGGATCCGGATCGCCACCCCGCCTCAAGCACCACCGTTGCGGCACTGGCGGCGGCGATCAGCCGGTTGCGTTGCAGGAAGCGCCATTTGGTTGGGGCGGCCCCGCACGGCAATTCTGAGGCGACCACGCCCTTCTCCGCGATGCGACCGAGCAGGGCGTCGTGTCCACTGGGGTAGAACCGGTCAACTCCCCCGGCCAAAAACGCGACGGTGATACCGTCGCTGGCCAGCGCCGCGCGATGTGCCATGCCGTCGATGCCGTACGCCGCGCCGGACACGATGGCGAACCCGCGATCGACCAGGCCAGCGGAGGCCTCCATCGCGACGTGTTCGCCGTAGCCGGTCGCCGCCCGGGCCCCGACGAGCGCGATCGACTGCGGCACAGCCAGCAAAGCCGCCGGCAGTCCGCGCCACCACAGGGCGAGGGGGGCGTGCACGCCGAGGTCGTCGAGCGGCGCCGGCCAGAGGGCATCATCGGGCCCCAGCAGCCGGGCCCCCGCACGCTGCGCCTGCTCGAGGGAGCGGATCAGCTCCACCGAGGACAGTCGGGGCCGCCAGCGCTGCTGCCCCTGGGCGAGGATCCCGGCCAGCTCGTCGTCGTCGGGGGTGTCGCCGGCCGCCGCGCCGGCGCTCTCCCGCACACGCCGGGCGAGTTCGTCCGGCGGCCAGCCGTCGAGCACGGCAGTGAGGGCCGCGCAGGGGCCGAGGCAGGCCACCAGCAGGCCCGCTGCTCCGTCGCCGGGTTCGCTGATTCCGGTCCAGGCGGCGCGGGCGAACAACTCCCCGGCCACGTCGCGGCCGATGTCGCCCGGGGGTTGCGGGCGGACTCCCGCGACCAGTCGCGTGACGTGTGCTTCGGGCAGGCCGAACAGTGTCATGATGCCATTCCCTTTCTCAGGTAGAGGGCCTGGCCCACTTCGTCGGGGCCGGGACGGGGTGTGCCCTGCAGGTCGGCGACGGACCAGGCCACCCGCAGCACCCGGTCGTAGCCGCGCATGGTGATGCCGCCGCGTTCCAGGGCGCGATCCAGGCTGGACGTGGTCGCGGGGCCCAGGCGGGTGTGCCGGCCTCGCAGCCACGGCCCGGGAACCTGGGAGTTCAGGGTCCAGGGGGTGTCTCGGAGCCGTTCGGCCGCGGCGGCGCGGGCGGTGACTACCCGCTGCCGTGCGACGGCGCTGGCAACCGGTGCGGAATCGCCGGCGATCCGCAGTTGGGCCGCCGTGACCCGGCGCACGCCAAGCTGAATGTCGATGCGGTCCATCAGCGGCCCGGACAGTCGCGCCAGGTAGCGGCGACGGGCACTCGGCGGGCAGGTGCAGTCCACGTCACTGGCACCGTATTGGCCGCACGGGCACGGGTTGGCGGCCATGACCAGCTGGAATCGGGCCGGAAACCGGGCCACGGCGTTGGCCCGATGGATCACGATCATTCCGGACTCCAGCGGCTGGCGCAGCGCGTCGAGAACGGCGGAGCCGAACTCGGGTGCTTCATCAAGAAAGAGCACACCCTGGGAGGCCCGCGCGGCCGCACCCGGCCGAATCTGTCCGCTGCCGCCGCCGACCATGGCCGCTGCCGTCGCGGTGTGGTGCGGAGACTCCAGAGGCGGGCGGGTGATCAGGCTTCGGCCCAGTCCGCGGCCACTGAGAGATCGCAGCGCACTCACCTCCAGCGAGGCCCGGTCGTCGAGGTCGGGAAGCAGCCCGGGCAGCCGGGACGCGAGCATGGTCTTGCCGGCCCCCGGCGGGCCCAGCATGAAAACGTGGTGGCCGCCGGCGGCGGCGACCTGCAGCGCGTGAATGGCCTCGGTGTTGCCGATCACGTCGGCGAGGTCGAGGTCGTCTGCCGTCTCGACGTCGTCGCGCGGGGGCATCAGCACGTCGACCGGGCTGGGTGCCAGGGGCGCGCCGTGCCAGATGACGGCGTCACGCAGAGACGCCACCCCGATCACTCTGATCCCGGGCACCAGCGCGGCTTCCTCGGCGTTGCCGGCGGGAACCATCACCGTGCGGTGCCCGAGCCCGGCCGCGGCGATCACGGCCGGCAGGATGCCCGGGGTGGGTCGCAGCCGACCGTCGAGGGCGAGCTCACCGAAGTGCACCACCGTTGTGACGGAGTCGGCCGACATCAGGCCGTCTGCCGCGAGGCAGGCCACGGCGATGGCCAGGTCGAATCCGGCGCCGTGTTTGGGCAGTGCGGCCGGTGAGAGGTTCACGGTGAGCCGGTGCGGCGTGATCGGGCAGCCAGAATTGGCGGCGGCCGCGCGCACCCGTTGCGCGGCCTGGGCGAGGGCGGTGTCGGGCAGCCCGATCACCACGAAGGCCGGCAGTTGCGACGAGATGTCGGCTTCCACCTCGACGAGGGCGCCGCTGAGGCCGGAGAGGGCGATGGAGTGTGTGCGCGCCAGCCCCATCACAGCACCCCGGTGAGGTGTTCGATGACCGGTTCTGCAGGAGTGCCGCCGCGGGGATTCGCCGGGCCGGTGATCACCGCGATCACGTCGAGGCGGATGCGGGGTGGCCAGACGTCTGACTGAGCACACCAGGCCGCCGCGAGGCGACGCATCCGGGCCAGTTTCACGGCGGTGACCGCTTCGAACGGATGCCCGAACCGGGTGCTGCTGCGGGTCTTGACCTCCACGAAGGCGACGCAACCGCCGTCGTCGACGATCACGTCGATTTCGCCCTCGGGGCAGCGCCAGTTTCGCGCGATGATGCGGTACCCGGCGCGTTGCAGGTACGCGGCCGCGCAGTCTTCGCCGCGCCGGCCCAGGTCGTCTTTGCGTGCCACGATTGCCTCCGCGTTCAGCGTGGCCGGATCGTTGCGGCTACGCGGTGGCGGGCACGAATCTGTGCAGTACCGGCGAGAGGGCGAAGCCTGTGCACCGGGTTCCGAAGCCCGTGGGGTCAGACACCCAGTGCGACTCGAGACCCAGTGCGACTCAAGGCCCAGTGCGACTCAAGGCCCCGTGCGACTAGAGGCCCAGGGCGGTGAGCTCCTCGTCCATCCGTGCGGTCATCGCGGCATAGCCGGCGTCGTTGGGGTGCAGGCCGTCGGCGGCCATCCATTCGGGGTGTCCCGCGATCCAGGAGGACGCTCCGGAGATATGGTCCGCGTCGATCGTCTCAGCGGCAGCGCGCACCCAGCCGCTGATCTGGTTCAGGGAGTCGGGTCGGGCATCCGTGTACCAAAACGGTTCGACGGCGACGATGCGTGCGTCGGGCAGGCTGCCGCGCAGGGCGTCGAAGTCGGCGGTGATGGCCTTCCGCACGTCGTCGGCGCGGGCGGGCATCGAGAAGTTGTCGTTCAGTCCCATCGTGATGAGCACGATGTCGGGGTCGGCCGCGATGATCTGGTCGACGAGGTCGGGGCCGCTCTGCCGGTCTCGGTTGTTGACGAATCCCAGGCCGTTCACGCTCGGGTTCACCTCGTTCCAGCCGCGCTCGGTGGAGATGACCGTGGACCAGCGCCGGGCCGGGTCGCTCGCACCGGTGCCCAGCGTGTAGGAGTCACCGTAAAAGGCGACCGTGGGCCCGTCGGCGAAGACCTGTGTGCTGACCGGTGTGCTGACCGGTGCGGTGCCGGAGGGAACAGGTGCCGTGACGAGCACGATCACCACGGCGACGATGCCCAGGGCAAGTGAACCGGCGATGATCCATCCGGTGGTGGAGCGTGAGCGTGTCATATACGGGGTTCGGTGCCCGGCGCTGCACGGTTTGTAGCAGGCAGTGGCGGGGTGGGTGGTCAGCGCACCAGGGTGGGGGCTGGTGCGTTGGGTTCGCTGAATCGGGCGTCCGTAGCCTCGAGTACACGCAGCACGTTGCCCCCGATGAGGGCGGCCAGGTCGTCGACGGTCCAGCCGCGCAGGGCCAGCTCGGTCAGCAGTGCCGGGTATCCGTCCACACCCTCAAGACCCGCCGGAAACTCGTCCGTGCCGTCGAAGTCACCGCCCAGACCGATGTGACGGATGCCGGCAGCGCGGCGGGCATGCTCCACGTGGTCGGCCACGTCCTGCACGGTGACCTGCGGGGCGGGTCCGGTGTGCTGGCCGTCGAACCAGGCCGCGTAGCTTTCGGAGAGAAACTGCGGCACGAAGGTGAGCATCACGACACCGTCGTTGTCGGCAAGTCGCACCAACACGTCGTCGGGCACGTTGCGCGGGTGGTCGGCCAGCGCTCGGCAGGAGCTGTGGCTGAAGATGACCGGGGAGTCGCTGGCATCGAGCGCGGCGTGCATCGTGGCCGTCGAGACGTGGGACAGATCCACGAGCATGCCCAGCCGGTTGAGTTCGTGTACATACTGCACTCCGCGGGGGCTCAGGCCGTCGTGGCGGGGTTCGTCGGTGGCGGAGTCGGCCCAGTCGGTGTTGTGCACGTGCGTGAGCGTGAGGTAGCGCACACCGAGCCGAGCGAACATGCGCAGCACGCCCGGGGAGTCGTTGAGGCTGTGACCGCCCTCGGCGCCGATCAGGGCGGCAATTTTACCCGACGCCCTGGCGGCGGCGATGCCGGCGGCCGAGGTCGCCAGGGCGAAAGTCTCGGGGTAACGCTGCACCAGGCGGTGCACCCAGTCGATCTGTTCGAGGGTGCCCTGAACGGCGTCGGCACCGAGCAGATCGTCGGCCACATATACCGACCAGAACTGGCCACCGACCCGTCCGGCGTGCAGTCGGGCGATGTCGGTGTCGGTGTCGAGACCCACGTCGAGGTCTTCCACGGAGTAGTCGCGGTGCACCCGGCATTCCCACGCCCAGTCGTTGTGGCCGTCGATGAGCGGGGTGCCGTGCAGGGCCTCGTCGACGACGGCGAGCACGTGTGCCGGTGATGCCGCCGGGGCGGCCGTCAGGAACGCTCTGTGCATCATGGCTCCCAACCTAGTGGTGCCGCGTCACGGCCGGTGCCTCCAGTGCCGCCAGTGCCGCCAGTGCCGCCAGTGCCCTCAGTGCCGCCGGGCGCACCGGCGTAGGGTGTAGCCATGAGCGTCCGCACCCGTCTCTCCGACTCCTCGATGAAACTCATGAACGTCGCCCACCGTACGCTGCTGAAGGTCTCACGCGGGCGTCTCGGCTGGGCCGTCGGGTCGATGCCGGTGGTCGAGCTGCACACCGTCGGGCGGTCCAGTGGGCAACGACGATCGACCATGCTGACGGCGCCCGTGCACGACGGGAACACGCTGGTGTTGGTGGCGTCCAAGGGGGGCGACGATCGGCATCCGTTCTGGTACCTGAACCTGGTTGCGCAGCCCGATATCGAGGTCACCCGGAACGGAGTGACCCGCCCGATGCGGGCACGCACCGTGAACGCCGCCGAGAAGGCGGCCCTGTGGCCGCGCATCGTGGCGGCGTACGGCGGCTACGCCGCGTACCAAAACAAGACCGATCGGGACATTCCCGTCGTGCTCTGCGAACCGCGCTGACTTCCCAGGCCGACTTTCGAGACTGGACGACCCGGTCGGGGCGGGTGCGCCCCAAACCAGGCGCGCTCTTGAGCCGGACCACCCCGCGGGCGGGCCTCAGGCGGAGGGCTGCAGCAGTGCCGTCACCGGGTAGGCGGGGGCCTGCACGTCAGCCATCTCTTCGAGCACCCGCACAACCTGGCAGCTGTAACCGAATTCATTGTCGTACCAGACATAGAGCACGATCTTGTTGCCGGTCACGATGGTGGCCAGGCCGTCCACGATGCCGGCGCGGCGCGAACCCAGAAAATCGCTGGAGACCACTTCGGGTGAGTCGATGAAGTCGATCTGCTTGTGCAGGTCGGAGTGCAGCGACATGGTGCGCAGGTAGGTGTTCAACTCATCGCGGTCGGTGCCGGACTCCAGGGTGAGGTTGAGGATGGCCATCGAGACGTCGGGGGTCGGCACCCGGATCGCATTGCCGGTGAGTTTACCGGCCAGTTCGGGCAGGGCCTTGGCCACGGCCTTGGCCGCGCCGGTTTCGGTGATCACCATATTGAGGGCGGCGGAGCGGCCGCGCCGATCGCCGGAGTGGAAGTTATCGATCAGGTTCTGGTCGTTGGTGAAGGAGTGCACCGTTTCAACGTGCCCGTCGACGATTCCGAAACGGTCGTTCACGGCCTTGAGCACGGGGGTGATGGCGTTGGTGGTGCACGACGCGGCGGTCACGATGAGGTCGTCGGCGCTGATGGAGTGATGGTTGATGCCGTGCACGATGTTCTTCAGCGCGCCCTTGCCGGGCGCGGTGAGCAGCACGCGGG
>JBBQYN010000067.1:0-9742 GCA_038208655.1 Actinomycetales bacterium | reverse complement strand
TCGTCATCGGGCAGCCCCGCGAACACGGCCGGGGTGAGCGGGAACCGGTCGAGAACTCCGGTTAATTCGTTGAGTACACCGTCGATGGTGGTCATGTGAAGAGTCAATCAGCATTCACTGACATTGACCCTGCGGGGCCTCGATCGGGGTTAGAGGGCCTTGGCCGCCGCGACGAGAACCTGCGCGAGTGACGGTACCCCGACGGCGCGAAACACTTCGGTGCCTTCGGCGTTACGCACGATCACGGTCGGCGTGTTGCGAATACCGTCGGTCTCGGCCTGGGCCGTGTCCCGGGCCACGTCGAGCTCCCGCACGGTCGCCTGAGGAACGAGGCGCTGGGCCTCGGCGAGCACCGCCCGCGTCTGAACGCACGGCTCACAAAACGCGGACGAAAAAAACGTGAACTCCATGAGCCCAGTCTACGGCGAGCGCCCACTCCGCCCCGGCACCCGTGCAACCCCGCGGTTAGACTCGACCCATGACAATTAGCACTGACCGGTTGGTGTGGATCGACTGTGAGATGACCGGGTTGAACCTGGAAGCCGATGAAATGGTGGAAATCGCCGTGGTCGTCACGGACTTTGACCTGAACATCATCGATCCCGGCCTCGACATCATCATCAAGCCCAACGCATCCGCTTTAGAGAATATGGGCGATTTCGTGCGCGATATGCACACGACCTCGGGACTGATCGAAGAGATCCCGCAAGGCGTCAGCGCCGCCGAGGCCGAGTTCCAGGTTCTGGAATACCTGCTGCGGTTCATTCCCGCAGATCACAAGGCGCCGCTGGCTGGCAACTCCATCGGCACGGACCGCGGCTTCATCGCCCGCTACATGCCGCGCCTGGACACCCGCCTGCACTACCGCAATGTGGATGTGTCCTCAATCAAGGAGTTGGCCCGCCGCTGGTACCCGCGGGTGTACTTCAACGCACCCGCCAAGGACGGCGGGCACCGCGCCCTCGCCGACATTCTCGAGTCCATCCGCGAGCTCGAGTACTACCGCAAAACCCTGTTTGTGGCCGATCCCGGACCCACCAGCGACGAAGCGAAGACCCTTTCCGCTGCCGTGGTGCACAACTTCGCCGCTCAGTAGTAGTACTATCAATGAGTTGCCGTAGTTCGTAAGAACAACGGCGGCACATGGTGGGTATAGCTCAGTTGGCAGAGCGCCTGGTTGTGGTCTAGGAGGTCGCGGGTTCGAGCCCCGTTACTCACCCCATGTGAAGCAGCAAACAGAAACGGCCCGGAGAAATCCGGGCCGTTTCTGCGTCTGCGGGCACACGTGCGACGGCCCGGCCCCTCTGGTCGGCCGGGCGGCCGGGCCGGGCGTGAGAAGCTGGTTTCATGCTGCAGCTGGAGATGGCCGATTTCGAACGCCTCGTCGTGGACGAGCTTGACCTGTTGCCCGATGACATGGTCGACGGCCTCGACAATGTGATCTTCGTCGTGGAAGATCGCCCCGAGAACGGCAGCCTCGACACGCTCGGCCTCTACGACGGCGTCGCCCTCACCGAGCGCGGGCAGTACGGTTTCGGCGAGATGCCCGACCGCATCGTGGTCTATCGGGAACCACTTTTGGCCGTCTGCGATTCCCTGGAGCAGCTCCGGGACGAGGTGCACATCACCCTCGTGCATGAAATCGCGCACTTCTACGGAATCGATGACGAGAAGTTACACGAACTCGGCTGGGGTTAACGCGCCGCTCCGCCCGGCCCGATTAGCCTGAAGTATGAGCTCCTTCCGCCCCGCACGTTTTTTCGGAATCCTCACCGGCACCCTGGTAATTCTGGGCCTAGGCGTCTACGGACCCGCCACCCTTCTGGGACCGCTGCCCGCCGTCACGGTGACGCCCGTTGCACCCGCAGCCGCCACCGCTCCCCTGTCGCCGCCGCTGCTGCCCGAGACCGGTGCCAGCGCTGTGATCACCCTCGCGGCCGCCGACGCCACACCACCAGCTGACGCGTCACCGGTCGCGCCCATCGCTGTCGCCGGCACCCCTGAGGCCGTGCCGATGGCATCCGTCGCCAAGGTCATCACGGCCCTCGTCGTACTCGAGGCCATGCCCATCACCGACGATGCGGGGCCCACGATCACGCTGACCCCCGTGGACTACGAAGATTTTCTGGGCTATGACCGTGCGGGCGCCCGCACCGTCACCGTCTTCGCCGACGAGGTCTGGACCGAGCAGGAGATGCTGCAGGCGCTGCTCCTGGGCTCCAGCAACAATCATGCCGACACGCTGGCCCGGTGGGCCTTCGGCAGTGTCGACGCCTACGTCACCGCCGCGAACACCTGGCTTGACGCGAACGGCCTCACCGGCACTCGGGTCGTGGACGCCACCGGCCTGAACGAACAGAGCGCGGGCACCGCCACCGACCTGGCCCGCCTGGCAGCCATCGCCGCCGGCGACCCGGTCGTCAGCGGCATCATCGCCACCCCCGCAACCGCACTGGCCAGCCGCCGCGGCGTCGACAACACCACCGAATTTCTCTCCGATCTGGGCGTGACCGGTATGAGCCGCAGTTACACGGATGCGGGTGGAGTCAGTTTTCTCTTCACCGGAACGGTGCCGACCGGCGAGACCACGTTCACCTTCGCCGGCGCCATCATCGGCCAGCCGGACTATGACACCCTGACGAGTGCGGTCACCGCCCTCATGGGCAGTGCGGTCACCGGAGTCACGGAAGTGCCCCTGCTGGCCCTCGGCACCCCCTACGCGAGCTTTGAATCCGCGTGGGGCGACACCGTGACCGGTGTTGTGGCCGTGCAACGCACCCAGCTGGGCTGGCAAGCCGTTGTGGCCGGCGACCCGGTGATCACGGTCGACCCGTTCTCCACCGGCCGCGCCGGGGAAACCGTGGGCCGCGTCGCCGTGCAGACCGGGTCCGGCGACAGTGTGTCAAGCCCGCTGGAACTGGACTCGGCCCTGCGCGACCCCGGTCTGGGCTGGCGGTTGCTCAACCCGGTGCCGGTGATCACCGCGCTCATCCAGTCCCGCAGCTGACCGGTGGTCGGGCCTTCCGGTGCACGGGTTGGCCGGTGCACGGGTTGGCCGGTGCACGGGCCGGCTCAGGCGCCGGCCCGCAGCCGCAGCGTCGCGGTGGCTTCGGGACTGTGCCGTCGCAGGTACTCCGCCCAGTCCTGCTGCCACTGGTCCCAGTGCGACGCGAACAGGTCGCCGTCCCTGTCGAGGGCGCGCGTCTTGCGCAGCCCCTCGTCGGCGGAGAGCCACACCCGCACGTCGCTGAGCGGGGCATGCTCGGCCGCGAGAGCGCCGCACCCTTCCACGATCAGCGGATGCTCCGGGTCCACCCCGACCCACTCCGCCGGCTGCCCCAGACCCCAGTCATACCGCTGCCACTCGGCCGGGTGGCCCTGCCGTCGGGGCTGCAGAACCCGGGTACGGATCTGCTCGACCGCGGCTTCCAGACCGCCCCAGCCCGGATACACGTCGTCGAGGCGCACCAGGGTGGGCCGCAGCGCGCCGGGCCAACACCGCACCAGCGTATCCGCGAGGGTGCTCTTGCCCGCACCGCTCGGCCCGTCGATGAGCACCACCCCCGTCAGCGGGAGATCGGCGACCGCCCGCAGCACCGGCGTCACCAGGTCAGGAGCCACCCAGCGCCCCCGCATCCAGCACGAAATTCCAGTTGCCGGTGAGCACCGACACTGCGGCGGCGAAGACGGCCACGCCGAGGCCGATGCCGAGCAGCAGCACCTCACGGCCGCCGAACGGGGATTCCCTGGCCCAGGTGCGTTCGATGTCAGCGCCGAAACCGCGGGCTTCCATGGCGGTGGCCAGTTTGCTGCCGCGCCGAATGGATAACACCAGCAGTGCGAAGGCCTGGCCGAGCAGTCGGCGCAGCGCACCGCCGTCGCCGATTCCGCGGGCACGGCGGGCCAGTTCCAGGGCACGCCAGTCGTCGAGGAACAGACCCACCATGCGCAGCGCGGCCAGCCCCCCGAGCACGAACCGGGCCGGAAGCCTCACAACCTGCCCGAGACCGTCGGCGAGGTCGGTCGGGTCGACGGTGATGAACAGCACCACCGCAGGCAGGCCGATGGCCAGCACCCGCAGCGTGGTGGCGATGGCCAGGTCGATGGACCCGTCGGTCACGGCGATCATCCCGAAACTCCAGTACAGCGTTCCCGACGCCTGCCCGTAGAGCAGCGTCGTGAGACCGGCGGCCGGGGCGGCGATCCAGACCAGCGCGGTGCGCAGCAGGAACGTGCGCAGGGTCAGACCGGCCCAGAAGAACAGCACCAGCTCGCACAACAGCGCGACGCCCGCAGACACCCAGTCGATGGTGAGCACCAGCACCGCGGCCAGCAACAGGGAGGCCCCCAGCTTGGCGACCGGATTAATGCGGTGGATGGCGCTGCTGCCGCGCACCGGCAGCAGCACCGTCACGGCGCCACCATCCCGGCGGGCATCGGGCCGGGCAGTCGGAGCTCGCTATCGGCGATCGCCGCCACGAACTCGGCATCGTGCGACACCGTGACGACGGCCGTTCCGGTGTCGATGAGCTCGGTCAGCAGCACCACAATTTCCCGCCAGGTACGAAAATCCTGCCCGAAGGTGGGTTCGTCGAGCACCAGCAGGGCGGGCTGGGTGGCCAGCACGGTCCCCACCGACAACCGTCGTTTCTCCCCACCGGACAGCGTGAACGGGTTGGCACCGGCCAGGTGATCCAGCCGCAGCCGTTCCATCAGCGTGTCTACGCGGTCGGTGATCACCGCGTCGGGCAGGCCGAGCGCCCGCGGGCCTACGGCCAGTTCGGCACGCACGGTGGCGGCCACCAGTTGATGTTCCGGGTCTTGAAACACGGTGCCGATGCGGGTGAGCAACTGCCGGGACTTCCATCTAATCGGTTCATCGCCGATCCCGTCGGCGAAGGCGGCGCTGGCGAGTACCCGTCCGTGGGCCGGCCGGAGCAGCCCGGCCAGCGTGAGGGCCAGGGTCGATTTTCCCGCGCCGTTGGGTCCGGTGATCGCCAGGCCGGCGCCGGCGGGCACGGCCAGGTCGATGTCGTCGGCCACGACGCGGTGCCGGGTGCGGGCGATGGCGAGCCGGTTGGTGGTCAGCAGGGGGGCATCCGCACTGAGCCTTCGGGTGCGCGCGGCCGGCCGGTGTGGCAGGCCGGGAACCCAGACGCCGGCGGCGGCGAGGTGCACGCCCTGACGGCTGAGCACGTCAGTGGGGTCACCGTCGGCGAGCACTCCCCCGGCCCGGTCGAGCACGATCACCCGGTTCACCAGGTGCTGCCAGATCGCCACCCGGTGTTCGATCACCACGAAGGTGGCCTCGGTGTGATCGAGCACCCGCGCCACGGCATCGCGCACCTCGCTCACCCCGGCGGGGTCGAGGTTCGCGGTGGGTTCGTCGAGCAGCAGCAGCCCCGGCCGCATCGCCAGCACGCCGGCCAGGGCCAGCCGCTGTTTCTGGCCGCCGGACAGCGCCGAGGTGGGGTGGTCCAGCGGCACGTTCAGACCCACCATGGCCAGTGCGGACCGCACCCGCCGCCAGATTTCCTCGCGGGGCACCCCGAGGTTCTCGCACCCGAACGCTACGTCGTCGCCGACCCGGGCGAGGATCACCTGGGAGTCGGGGTCTTGCAGCAGCAGGCCCACCTCACCGCGGGCCTGGGCCGGGTCGGTGCCGTTCACCTGCAGGCTGCCGGCCTGTTCGCCTTCCTCATCACCGCCGAGAACACCGGCGAGGGCGTGCATCAGCGTGGATTTGCCCGACCCTGAGGCGCCCAGAAGCAGCACCCGTTCACCGGGCGCAATCTGCAGGTCCAGCTGGGACACCGCCCAGGCCCGGCGGCCGGCATGCCGCCAGCCCCAGCCGGATGCCCGTACGGATGCGGCGCGGCCGGCGGAACCGGATTCTGCCGCCCCGGGCGCGCGACTCTGGTGCGCGGTCACGACCCGCGGCCTAAACCGTGGCCTGGGCGTTCCGACCGGCGGCGAATCGGCTCAGTGCGCCTGTTCGGGCCAGCCCGCGTAGCGCCAGCCACGACAGCAGCCCGGCCAGGAGCACCCCGGAGATGATCGAGGAGATCAGGTAGACGCCCATGAACGCGGCACTGGACCCGGGGTACCAGAGCAGCAGGTCGGTGATGGTCAGGGCGATGCCCGCGCCGGCGCCGGCGAGCAGCGCCACGTAGGCCCGGTAATTGCCGTACAGGAACAGCGCGAAGACCAGTTCCGCGCCGAGGCCCTGCGTCAGCCCCGACACGAGTACCAGTGCGCCCCAGGCATTACCGCCGATCAGGGTGGAGACCATCGCGGCGAGCAGTTCGGTGTAGAGCGCCGCGCCGGGTTTGCGAATGATCAGACCGCCGAGCACCCCGGCGAAGAGCCAGCCACCGCCGAGCAGACCCTGCAGGCCGGGAAGCAGCGGGGAGAGCAACCCGCCGAGTGGGTTGGATGCCTGATTCCAGAGCACGAAGATCAGGCCGCTGGCCACGCCGATGATGCTGGCGACGACGATGTCCACGACGCGCCAGCGAAACGTGCGCCGGGGGGTGGTCGCCGTGAGCCCGGCGCTGGTGGAAGAAAGTGTGGGTGTGGCGTGCAAGGTCGTGCCCTTCTGTAGGTGACAGTGTGCACATCGGCGGCTGTCACGAACACAGCCGCACGCGGGTGCGGGGCACGGGTTCGAGAAGTCTCCCTGCGCTGGCATGATCCAGATCAGGTTCGACGGTCGAAGCGTTGGCAGCTTCCTCTCAGCCCGGTCAACCGGACTCCCGTGTTCCCCAGCAGTCTAAACCCCCACCGCGTTCAGCGGACCACGATTTATCAGATACCTCCTGTAATATGAACTTTGGTGTGTCGGGAAGCCTGGTCGACAGAACATAGTTGCGCCCGAAATCCCTCGACCCAAGGACCAAATATGACGGAATCACAACCAGCTCCCACCGATGCCGCGTCGAAAAGCATTCTTCAGCGCGGTAGCCTGTCGGAATTTCAACGGATCAGCACAATCCTCCGCAAGGAGACAGTGGGCGGTGGTCTACTCCTGCTCGCTACGGTCATCGCGCTGGTCATGGCGAATACACCACTCGCCGACGCATACTATGCCTTCCGCGACCTTGAATTCGGGTACGAACCCTGGCATTTGCAGCTGAGTTTGGGCGCATGGGCCGCCGACGGACTCTTGGCGATCTTCTTTTTCCTGGCCGGCCTCGAATTGAAACGTGAATTCGTTGCAGGGGACCTGCGCAGCGTGAATCGGGCGATCGTTCCTGTGGCTGCCGCCGTCGGAGGCGTCATCGTTCCGGCAGTTTTTTACACCATCATCAACATCAACGGCGGCGCAGAAGCATTACGTGGGTGGGCGATACCGACAGCCACGGACATAGCTTTCGCCGTGGCGGTTCTTGCGGTCATTGGATCCCGTCTGCCCGTAGCCCTTCGCATCTTTCTCTTGACGTTAGCTGTCGTTGATGACCTGCTTGCCATCGCCATTATCGCGTTCTTCTACACCGCTGAGATCGCTGTCGTCCCGCTACTCGTAGCGATGCTGCCACTGGCGCTTTACGCCCTTTTCGCACACAAATTTTCAAACTTCTTCGCGATGAAGGCGTGGTCCGCCTGGGTCATCCTGCTGCCCTTGGGATTCGCCGTTTGGGCCCTCGTTCACGCATCCGGGGTGCACGCCACGGTCGCGGGCGTTCTCCTCGGATTCGCCATCCCCGTTCTCCGCGGCCGCAAGGGTGGCGGCCCCGAGGCCGGGCCAGGTCTGGCCGAAGTATTTGAACACCGGTTCCGTCCGATTTCAGCCGGCATTGCCATTCCCGTCTTTGCGTTCTTCTCGGCGGGCGTCACCATCGGTGGAGCCGAAGGGCTTTACCAGGCACTCACTGATCCTGTCTCTGTAGGAATCGTTGTGGCCCTCGTCATCGGAAAGCCAATCGGTGTGCTCTTGGCGACGTGGATCGTCACGAAGACCACCAAAGCCGTTCTCGATCCGAGTCTGGCCTGGATCGACCTCTTTGGTGTGGCTCTTCTTGCTGGCGTGGGATTCACCGTGTCGCTGTTGATCAGTGAGCTCGGTTTCGGACAGGGCACACCGATGGATGACCACGCTAAGGTCGCCATTCTCGTGGGTTCGCTGGTTGCCGCACTCTTGGCCACAGTCATCTTGCGGTCTCGCAACCGGTACTACGGCCGCTTGGCTGACGCCGAGAACGCTGATACCGACGAGGATGGCATTCCGGATGTGTACCAGACCGGAACCGATCGGACGGCGTCCAAGAAATAGGTTCCGCCGCCAAATGAAAGCGTGGAGGGCGAGGTTCGACAACTGCCCCGCCCTCCCAAATGTCGGCCAATGACTAAGCCGGGGCGGTCACGCTGCGCTATTTCTTCAGGGCCCGGATGATGTGTGAGAGGGCGTGCCCGGCCACGAGCAGCAACGGGATCCCCACGGCCATGATCGCGACGATGTTCGGGTCGAAGCGGGCGCGACCGTTCTCGGTCACGTAGGCGCCGATCGGAAGGGACGCTCCACCCCCACCGCCACCGGAACCGCCGCCGCCGTCGCTCGGTTCGCCGGCGTCACCACCGCCGAAACCGTAATACACCAGGGCAACCGGAACGATGGTGGCCCCATCGATCGTGATCGGCTCACCGTAAGCCGACTTCACGCCGGCGGAGCGGGTAATTTCTGCAAGCTTTTCTGGGAGGCTGGTCATTCCCTCAGGCTACCCCTGCGCAGCGATCCCCGCCCGAACCGCGCCGTGACCCCGTCCACGGCGATTTCGGCGCCGCGCCAGTCCTCGTCGGGGTCCCACAGGCCCAGGGATCCGCCGGTGGGGGCGAGCTGTTCCACGCGCACCCCGATCAGGCGTACCCGGATTCCCCGCGACGCCAGCACGTCGAACGCGGTAACAGCTTCCTCGTAGATGCGGCGGCCCACATTGCTGGGCTCGGCCAGGGTGCGCGAGCGGGTCACGGTGCTGAAATCGGTGTACCGCACCTTGAGGGACACCCGGCGTCCGTCGAGGCCGGCGGTGCGCAGCCGCACGGCGACCTTGTCGCACAGGTGCAGCAGCTCGGACCGCAACCGGTCGAGGTCGGTCACGTCGTGTTCGAAGGTGACCTCGTGGCCCACGCTTTTCTCCTCCCGTTCCACGGTGACGCTGCGCGGGTCCCGCGCCCAGGACAGTTCATGCAGCTTGAGCCCCGAGGCCTCACCGACCGCGCGTTGCAGCGCGTCGAGGGGCAGCGCCGCGATGTCTCCGATGGTGCGCAGGCCCAGCCGGTCCAAAGTCTGCGCGGTGCTGGCGCCGACGCCCCAGAGGTTGGACACGGGTAGCGGATGCAGGAAGGCAAGCGTGTTGTCTTCGGGCACCACGAGCAGCCCGTTGGGTTTGGCCAGGCCCGAGGCGAGTTTCGCGATGAATTTCGTCGACGCAGCGCCGACCGAGCAGACCAGCCCGGTCTCGGCGAACACCCGCGCGCGGATCAGTTCGCCGATCTGGGCGGGCGAGCCGTACAGTCGTCGTGCGCCAGCCACATCGAGGAACGCCTCGTCAATTCCGAGCCGTTCGACGAGCGGGGTGAAATCGTCGAAGATGGCCATCACCCGGGCCGAGTACTGCTGGTAGGCGGCCATGTGCGGTTCGAGCACCACCGCGTGCGGGCACTGCCGCAGGGCCACCGACATCGGCATGGCCGAGTTGACGCCGTAGCGGCGGGCGATGTAGTTGGCGGCCGTCACCACGGACCG
>JBBQYN010000066.1:0-9928 GCA_038208655.1 Actinomycetales bacterium | reverse complement strand
GTGCAGATGGCAGTACTGCACCGCCTGCTGCAGGCCCTTCTTCTTCAACATGCCGTTGATGAAGGGCATGCCCTTCGGCAGCGAGTCGCTGAAGATCACGCGACCCACGGTCGTGTTGATGATCCGCCGGTCGACGTCCTGAAGCGGCGTATGCAGCACCGACTGGTCGTCGCGTGCCAGCGTGAGGTCGATGAGCTTGCCCGTGTAACGCAGCCGAATGGGGGTGAGTGTCTCGAGTTCGCCCATCTCCAGCGCCACGATCACGTCGTCGAGGTTGGCAAACAGCCGACCTTCACCGATCGCGCCGGGCTTGGCCTTGGTCAGGTAGTAGCACCCGAGCACGATGTCCTGCGACGGCACCGCAATCGGCGCGCCGTTGGCTGGCGACAGCACGTTGTTGCTCGACAGCATCAGTACCGAGGCTTCAATCTGCGCCTCGGGCGACAGCGGGATGTGCACCGCCATCTGGTCGCCGTCGAAGTCGGCGTTGAACGCCGTGCAGACGAGCGGGTGAATGCGGATGGCCTTGCCCTCGACCAGCACCGGCTCGAACGCCTGGATGCCCAGGCGGTGCAGCGTCGGCGCACGGTTGAGCAGCACCGGGTGCTCGCGGATCACGTCCTCGAGCACGTCCCACACCTCGGGGCGCTGCTCTTCCACCATCTCCTTGGCCTGCTTGATGGTGGCCACGAGTCCACGCTCTTCGAGCTTGTTGTAGATGAAGGGCTTGAACAGCTCGAGCGCCATCTTCTTCGGCAGCCCGCACTGGTGCAGCTTGAGTTCGGGCCCGACCACGATCACCGAACGGCCGGAGTAGTCGACGCGCTTGCCGAGCAGGTTCTGACGGAACCGGCCCTGCTTGCCCTTCAGCGTGTCGGACAGCGACTTGAGCGGACGGTTGTTCGCGCCACGCAGCACGCGGCCCCGGCGCCCGTTGTCGAACAGGGCATCGACGGCCTCCTGCAGCATCCGCTTCTCGTTGCGGATGATGACGTCGGGCGCCTTCAGCTCCATCAGCTTCTTCAACCGGTTGTTGCGGTTGATGACCCGACGGTACAGGTCGTTCAGGTCGGACGTGGCGAACCGGCCACCGTCAAGCGGCACAAGAGGACGCAGTTCCGGCGGAATCACCGGGATGACGTCGAGGATCATCCACTCCGGCTTGTTGCTGCTCTTGCGGAAGGCGTCGACCACCTTCAGGCGCTTGGCGAACTTCTGTCGCTTCTGTATCGACTGCTCGGTCTTCATCTTCTCGCGCAGGTCGACCGCCAGGAAGGCGATGTCGACCCGGCGCAGCAGTTCCTTGATGGCCTCGGCGCCCATCTGCGCGGTGAAGGCGGTGTAGCCGTACTCTTCGCGTGCCTTGCGGTACTGCTCGTCGTTGAGCAGTTCGTTCTGCTTCAGGTCGGTGTCACCCGGCTCGATGACCACGAACGCCTCGAAGTAGAGGATGCGTTCGAGATCGCGCAGCGAGATGTCGAGCAGGTGGCCGATCCGGCTCGGCAACCCCTTGAAGAACCACACGTGACTGACGGGCGTCGCCAGCTCGATGTGGCCCATGCGCTCGCGCCGCACCCGTGCCTGCGTCACTTCGACGCCGCACTTGTCGCAGATCACCCCGCGGTGCTTCATGCGCTTGTACTTGCCGCACAGGCACTCCCAATCCGTCACCGGGCCGAAGATCTTCGCGCAGAACAGGCCGTCGCGCTCGGGCTTGAACGTGCGGTAGTTGATCGTCTCCGGCTTGGTGACCTCTCCGTACGACCACTGCCGGATCTTGTCGGGCGATGCCAGGCTGATCCGGATCGCATCGAAGTCGGCTGTCAGGGGTCCCTTGATGGAAAAGTCTGGTCTCATATTGCTCCCGTCAGTTCGTCTTCGATCACTCAGACCTGTCCTACCGGTTCAGGCTGCGGTTCCGGATCAGTCGCTCCCGGCTCGGCCACACTCGCGCGCTTCGTCTTGACCAGTTCCACGTCCAGACAAAGTGCCTGCAGTTCCCGGATGAGGACGTTGAACGACTCGGGCAGACCAGGCGTGAAGCTGGCGTCGCCCTTGACGATGGCCTCGTAAATCTTCGAGCGCCCCGTCACGTCGTCCGACTTGGCCGTCAGAAGTTCCTGCAGGATGTGTGCGGCGCCATACGCTTCGAGCGCCCACACTTCCATCTCACCGAACCGCTGGCCACCGAACTGCGCCTTGCCCCCCAGCGGCTGCTGGGTGATCAGCGAGTACGGCCCGATTGACCGCGCGTGGATCTTGTCGTCCACCAGGTGCGACAGCTTCAGCATGTAGATGTAGCCGACGGTCACCGTCTGCTCGAACGGCTGGCCCGTCATGCCGTCGTAGAGCAGCGTCTTGCCTTCCAGCGGCAGCTCGGCCATCCGGAAGTAGTCGACGATCTCGTCTTCCTTCGCCCCGTCGAACACCGGCGTCGCGAAGTGCACGCCATCGCGCAGCGTCCCGGCGAACTTCAGCACATCGGCGTCCGTCTCGAGGTTGTCGACCCGGTCCGATCGCTTGAAGATCTCGCCCAGCTTGGCGCGCACCGTGTCGGCCGATACCTGGTCGCGCAGCATCACGTCGATCTGCTCGCCGATGCCGTGCGCCGCCCAGCCGAGGTGCGTCTCGAGCAACTGACCGATGTTCATGCGCGACGGCACGCCCAGCGGGTTGAGGACAATCTCCACCGGACGACCGTCCGGCAGGTACGGCATGTCTTCTTCGGGCAGAATGCGGGCCAGCACGCCCTTGTTACCGTGACGACCGGCCATCTTGTCGCCCACCGAGAGCTTGCGCTTCATGGCGACATAGGCCTTCACGAGCTTGATCACGCCCGGCGGCAGTTCGTCGCCACGGCGAATCTTCTCCTTCTTCTCTTCGAAGACTTCGCGGGTCACCTCGACCTGACGGTCGGTGCGGTCCTCAATCTCGCGCAGCTGTTCTTCGACCCTGGGGTCGTCACCCTCGACACGCGACCGCACCACGGCCAGGAACGGCACCTCGTCCATCAGGGCCCGGGTCAGCTTGGTGCCCTTCTTCAGCAGCCGCTGCTGACCGTGCTGGTCGAACAGGTCCGTCCGCAGCGTCTGGCCCTCGAGGAGCGTCATCACGCGCTTCTTCACTTCGTCGTGAAGAATGCGGATCTCGTCCTGGAGGTTCTTCTCCATCATCTCGAGGTCTTCAGCCTCGATCGCCTTGGCGCGGTCGTCCTTCTCGATGCCCTTCCGCGAGAAGATCTTGACGCCGACGATGATGCCTTCGATACCCGGCGGGCAGGTCAGTGACGCATCCTTGACGTCGCCAGCCTTCTCTCCGAAGATCGCGCGCAGCAGCTTCTCTTCCGGCGTGAGCTGCGTCTCGCCCTTCGGCGTCACCTTGCCCACCAGGATGTCGCCCGGCTTCACGTAGGCACCGATGCGAATGATGCCGCTGTCGTCGAGATCGCGCAGGTAGGTCTCGCCGACGTTCGGAATGTCGCGCGTGATCTCCTCGGGCCCGAGCTTGGTGTCGCGGGCCTCGATCTCGAACTCTTCGATGTGGATCGACGTGTAGTAGTCGTCCTTGACCATCTTCTCGGACACGAGAATCGCGTCCTCGAAGTTGTAGCCCCGCCACGGCATGAACGCGACCAGCACGTTGCGGCCGAGCGCGAGTTCGCCCATCTCGGTGCACGGGCCGTCGGCCAGCACCTGCCCCTTGCCGACCGGGTCGCCCACGCGGACGATCGGACGCTGATTGATGCAGGTGTTCTGGTTGCTGCGCTTGAACTTGATCAGGTTGTAGATGTCGGCGCCCATCTCGGTCGCCATCTGATCGCCGTCCACGCGCACGACGATGCGCTGGCTGTCCACGAAGTCGACGACGCCGCTGCGTCGGGCCACGACCACCGCACCCGAGTCGCGTGCGGTCGTGTGCTCCATGCCGGTGCCGACGTAGGGCGCGCGCGCCTGCAGCAGCGGTACCGCCTGCCGCTGCATGTTGCTGCCCATCAGGGCGCGGTTCGCGTCGTCGTTCTCGAGGAACGGAATCAGCGAGGCCGCCACTGACACCAGCTGCTTCGGCGAGACATCGATGAACTGCACATTGTCGCGCGGCGACAGGATGAAGTTGCCTGCCTGTCGGCAGTTCACCCGCTCGTTGACGAATTCACCGGTCGGCCCGACTTCGGCGTTGGCCTGCGCGATGACGTACTGGTCCTCTTCCCACGCCGACAGGTAGAAGGGATGCGGCACCCACTCGAGGCCGCCCTTCTTCCCGCCGGCCTTGGCGCCCGCCACCTCATCGAGGCGCACCACGGCGTTGGCGTCGTACTTGCCCCCGCCCTTGACGATGCGCACGTACTCGACGACGTGCCCGTTCTCGACCTTGCGATAGGGCGACTCGATGAAGCCGAACTCGTTGATGCGCGCGTAGCACGACAGCGACGAGATCAGACCGATGTTCGGGCCTTCCGGCGTCTCAATCGGGCAGATGCGCCCGTAGTGCGTGGTGTGGACGTCGCGTACTTCGAAGCCCGCGCGCTCACGCGACAATCCGCCCGGCCCGAGGGCTGACAGACGACGCTTGTGCGTGATCTCCGACAGCGGATTGGTCTGGTCCATGAACTGCGACAGCTGCGAACTGCCAAAGAATTCACGAATCGCTGCCATCACCGGCTTGGCGTTGATGAGATCGTGCGGCATGGCGGTGGCCATTTCCTGGTACACCGACATCTTTTCCTTGATCGCACGCTCCATCCGCACCAGTCCGATCCGGAACTGGTTCTCGAGCAGTTCGCCGACCGACCGCACCCGGCGATTACCGAGGTGATCGATGTCGTCGACGTTCGCGGGGTTCTTGCGCAGCTTCAGCAGGCAGCGGATCACCTCGTAAAAGTCCGCGGGATGCAGAATCTTCTCGTCGAGGGGCGTGCTCAGCCTGAGCTTGGTGTTCAGCTTGAGGCGGCCGACCCGCGAGAAGTCGTACTTCTGCGGGTTGAAGAACATGCTCTCGAACAACGAACGCGAACTCTCGAGCGTCGGTGGATCACCGGGGCGCAGGCGGCGGTAGATCTCGATGAGCGCCTCTTCGTGCGTCTTCACCGGATCCTTCTTCAGCGTTGTCGACAGGACCGGCCCGACCTCGTCCTTCTCGGGGAAGAAGATGTCGATGCGATCGATGCCCTTTTCCTGCGCCATCGCGATGGTGCGCGACGACAGTTCCTCGTTGGCGTCGAGCAGCACTTCGCCCGACGACGGGTCGACCACATCGGCCGCCGTGAACGGCTGCTCGCCTTCGAGCTGGCTGATGTCGACCGGCACCTCGGTCACGCCCGCGGCGCGCAGGGCCTTGATCGCGGCCTTGGTGATGCGCTTGCCACGGGTCAGGGCAACCTCGCTGCCCGGGATGCTCATGTCCTCGCCGGCCTTCCAGTCCACCGGGCTGTCGTTGACCGTCCAGAGGACACGGTCATTGCGCAGGTGCAACTGGTCGACGTCGTAGAACGAGCGCAGAATCTCGTCGGCGCCGCGCAGCCCGAGGGCGCGCAGGAAGACCGTGCCGAGAAACTTGCGCTTGCGATCGATCCGGACGTACAGCAGGTTCTTGCTGTCGTACTCGAACTCCACCCACGAGCCGCGATACGGAATCAGCTGGCCGATGAACAGCGACTTGTCTTCCGTGTGGAAGAAGGCGCCCGGCGAGCGGTGCAACTGGCTGACGATGACGCGTTCGGTGCCGTTGATGATGAACGTGCCGTTGTCGGTCATCAGCGGAATGTCGCCGAAGTAGACCTCCTGCTCCTTGATGTCGCGGATCGTCTTGGCCCCGGTTTCCGGGTCCTTGTTCCACACCACCAGGCGGATCGTCACCTTGAGCGGGATCGCGTACGTCATCCCGCGCTCGAGACACTCGTTGATGTCGTACTTCAGGTTGAGCGCCATCCGGCGCCCACCGATCTCGTGGACCTGGCCGCGGGCTTCGTCACCCCAGCCGCACTCGTCCCAGTTACCGATCGAGTACTCGATGAACTCCAGCGACGAGTTCTCGCGGAAATCGCTGATCGGGAAGACAGACTTGAAGACGGCCTGCAGGCCGATGTCCTCCCGGTCGGCCGGCAGGGTGTACATCTGCAGGAACCGATCGTAGGACTTCTTCTGGATCTCGATCAGATTGGGGATCGGAACCGTCGTCCTGATCTTGGAAAAGTCGATGCGCTCGCGGTAGACGTTGTTCGGCAGGCTGCTGCTCATACTTCAGGTTCCTTGGGTGATCGTCGCCAGGGCGCCCGTCTGCGCGGGGGTCGCGCCGGGGCCAACACACGAACGGCGAAAGCCGCGCGGCCGCGCCGAAGCACCCGGAGGGCGCGAAGGCGGGCGCACGCGGCTCGCAGCGGTGCCGAACCTACTTGATTTCGACCTTCGCTCCAGCTTCCTCGAACTTCTTCTTGATCGACGCGGCCTCGTCCTTGGTCACGGCTTCCTTGATGGCCTTCGGCGCGGCCTCGACGAGGTCCTTCGCCTCCTTCAGGCCCAGGCTGGTGACTTCGCGGACGGCCTTGATCACGTTGATCTTGTTGGCGCCCACGTCGGTCAGCACGACGTCGAACTCGGTCTTCTCTTCGACCGCTGCCGCCGCCGCTGCCGGCGCGGCACCAGCCGCGGCCACGGGCGCTGCGGCCGCAGCCGACACACCCAGCTCTTCTTCGAGCGTCTTGACGAGCTTCGAGAGCTCCATCACCGAGATGTTCTTGATGTACTCAACCACCTGATCCTGCGTTACGTCGGCCATCACCTGTCTCCTTCTGTCGGTCTCTCGAGGGCCGCGAGTATGCGGTCCCTACAGCTCAATCCGGGCCCTTCGGAACATTCCGTGCCCGCTCCCGCTTACTCGCTCTTCTTCTTCTCCACCTGCGTCAGCACCGTCAGCAGGTCACGCGGCGCGGCACTCAGCACGCTCACGATCTGCACCATCGGTGCCTGGAGCAGGTACAGCAGCTTCGCGTACAGCTCCGGCTTGCCCGGCATGGTGGCCAGCTCGGCCACCGCAGGCCCTTCGACCATCTCGCCCTGCACGACCGCAGCCTTCAGCACCAGCGCCGGTGTCGTCTTGGCGAACGTGGTCAGCACTTTCGCCAGCGCCACCGGGTCCTCGCCGCTGAACGCGACGGCCGTGGCCCCCACGAAGTGACGCGACAGCGGGGCGAACGGCGTGCCGTCCATCGCCCGCCGCGCCAGCGTGTTCTTCACGACGCGGTACTCGCCAGACACCGCGCGCACCTGGCGACGCAGTTCGGTGACTTCGGGCACCTTGATGCCACGGAACTCCAGCAGGATGACGCTGTCGGTGCGACCGAACGCCTCCGTCAGCTGCCCGAGTTCCTGTTCCTTCTCAGCCCGTGATACAGCCATGTCGATTCCGCCTTACTTGGAGAGCGTCTCGACCTGGGCCGCGTCCACGAGGACACCAGGCCCCATGGTCGAGCTGATCGTGAGGCTCTTGAGATACTTGCCCTTGGCGGCCGACGGCTTCGCCTTGATCACGCTGTCCACCAGCGCGTGCGCGTTGGCAAGCAGGTTCTCCGTCGGGAACGAGACCTTCCCGATCGGCGCGTGCACGATGCCGGTCTTGTCGACACGGAACTCCACCTTGCCCGCCTTGATTTCCTGGACGGCCTTCGCAATGTCGGCCGTGACCGTGCCGGTCTTCGGATTCGGCATCAGGCCACGCGGCCCGAGCACCTTGCCGAGGCGCCCCACGGCCCGCATCATGTCGGGTGTGGCGACCACGGCATCGAATTCCGTCCACCCTCCGGCAATCTTCTCGACCAGTTCCTCGCCGCCCACGATGTCCGCCCCGGCCTGCTCGGCTTCCTTCTGCTTGTCGGGGTTGGCGACCACGAGCACGCGCTTGGTGCGACCGAGCCCGTGCGGCAGTACCACCGTACCGCGCACCATCTGGTCGGCGTGCTTCGGATCGACTCCAAGACGCAGCGCAAGTTCGACGGTCTCGTCGAACTTCGTGTACTTGAGCTTCTGGACGAGGGGAATTGCCTCGTCGAGGGTATAGGGGCGCTCTTCAACCTGTTCGCGCGCCGCGGTGTACTTCTTTCCAGCGGTTGCCATGGGCTTCTCCGTGGTGCCAGCGGCCGTGAGGCCTCCCACTCTTCTGTCGGACGGCTCGGCGAGCCGTCCCTGCCTATTGAACGACGTCGAGGCCCATCGAACGGGCCGTACCCGACACGCTGCGGATGGCCGCGTTGATGTCTTCGCAGTTGAGGTCGGGCAGCTTGATGCGGGCGATCTCTTCAACCTGCGCCGCAGTCACCGTTCCCACCTTGGTCTTGTTGGGCTCTGCCGACCCGCGCTCGACCTTCGCCGCGCGCTTGAGCAGCACCGGCGCCGGCGGCGTCTTGAGAATGAACGTGTACGAGCGATCCGCGTAGACCGTCACGACCGCGGGGATGATGAGTCCCTCCTGGCCCGCCGTCTTCGCGTTGAAGTTCTTGCAGAAGTCCATGATGTTGACGCCGTGCGGACCGAGCGCGGTGCCGACGGGCGGCGCCGGCGTGGCCTTGCCCGCTGCAATCTGGAGCTTCACCTGTGCTGTGACCTTCTTAGCCATTGAACGTCTCTGTGACCTTGCCAGCCTGACCCGCCATCGGGACGGCTGCAGCGGACGGCTCGGAGAGCCGGCCCTACCTTAGAGTTTCTCGACCTGGAGGAAGTCCAGCTCGACGGGCGTGGCGCGCCCGAAGATGGTGACCATCACCTTGAGCGTGCTGCGCTCCACGTTGACCTCATCCACCGTGCCGTTGAAGCTGGTGAACGGTCCTTCGTTGATCCGGACCAGGTCGCCCTTCTCGAAGCTGTACTTCGGCTTGGGCTTCTCGGCGCTCTCGCGCACCTGGTTGAGGATGTTGTCCACTTCGTCACGGGTGAGCGGCGTTGGCTTGGTACCCGCGCCGACGAAGCCGGTCACTTTCGGCGTGTTCTTCACGACGTGCCACGCATCGTCGGTCATCAGCATCTCGACGAAGAGATACCCCGGAAAGATCCGCTTCTGGGCTTCGTACTTCCGCCCGCCGCGCATCTCCATCACCGTCTCCTGTGGCACCAGCACGTCGCCGAACTTGTCGTCGAGGCCGTAGGCCTGCACGCGCTGTTCGAGCGATTCCTTCACCTTCTTCTCGAAACCCGAGTAAGTGTGAACGATGTACCAGTTCTTCGCCGGAGCCTCGGTCTGCGTTTCGCTCATGCCGCTCCCCCGAACCCACGAAAGATCCACTCCACGAGCTTGTTGAAGGCGGCGTCGATCGCGAACAGGTACAGCCCCATCAAGATGGAGAAGACGATCACGACAATGGTCGTCGCCTGCACTTCGCGCTGGGAGGGCCAGGTGACCTTGGCCATCTCTTCGCGCACCTTCGTGAGAAAGTCCTTGCCGCGCGGCCACCAGCTGGTCACGCCCGTCGACGCCTCGCCCTCGCGACGCGCGACCTGACCGTCCTTACCGTTCTCGACCATCGTCGTGTTCACGTGTCCTTACCCACGGCCTCGACGGCCGGAAGTCTGGCAGGCCAGGAGGGACTCGAACCCCCAACCCCCGGTTTTGGAGACCGGTGCTCTACCAATTGAGCTACTGGCCTGTGTCACGCGCCTCACTTGCTCTCTTTGTGATCGGTGTGCAACTTGCAGAACCGGCAGAACTTCTTCATTGCCAGCCGCTCGGTCGTCTTCTTCTTGTTGCGCGTCGTGCTGTTGTTGCGGCGCTTGCAGTCGCCGCACGCCAGATGAACGATGTCTCTCATGGTCGTCTACCTGCCTATGCCGTGATTTCCGTGATGGTGCCCGCACCCACCGTCCGCCCACCCTCGCGGATGGCAAACCGCAGGCCCTTCTCCAGCGCCACCGGCCCGATGAGCTCAATCTCCATCGTCACGTTGTCG
>JBBQYN010000065.1:0-9943 GCA_038208655.1 Actinomycetales bacterium | reverse complement strand
TGACCCACTACGCCTCGTTCTCCGGCCGCGCCTCGCGCAGCGAGTACTGGTGGTGGGGGTTGTTGGTGTGGATTGTGGTTCTGCTGCTCACCGTTCCCGCCGCGCTGATCGGCATCGCAGCAGGCTCCCGCGGCGACGGGGTGTTCTCGGTCGTCAGCAGCCTGTTGCTCAGCGTCGTGCTCGTGGGGCTGCTCATCCCGAACCTGGCGCTACTGGTGCGGCGGTTGCACGACGCCAACCTGTCCGGGTGGATGGCGCTTCTCGGCCTTATCCCGGGCCTCGGCGGGCTTATCGTCCTGGTCTTCACGGTGTTGCCCAGCAACGCGGCCGGTGCCCGGTTCGACACGCCCGTCGCGGCAAACGTCGCGCCGCGCTTCAACGACGCCCGCGGTCTGAGCTGACCGCGCCCCGGTGAGCCGGCCTGCGCACGCGGGTCTGGCCCGAGAGCGGTGCATGCCCGTGACGAAAACCGAATGAATCGACGCACACGCTACGGAAACCGGAGGGAATCGACCGGTTTTGGTCACTCCATCCGGTTTTCGTGACCGGGGGCACGTGCTGCTTGGCGGAGAATGGGGGATTCGAACCCCCGAGGGCTTTCACCCAACACGCTTTCCAAGCGTGCGCCATAGGCCACTAGGCGAATTCTCCTGGCCGGCCATTCAACGAATTGAACGGCACCAGAGAATCTTACCTGACAAAACGGTGTGCTGACACCGCGCCCGTTTCTGACCTATGCTGGGGGCTTGGCTCCTCGCGTGGCGTCATCCAGGCCAACTCCCCCAGGACGGAAACGTAGCAAGGGTAACCGGGCTCTGGCGGGTGCGCGAGGGGTCTTTTCTCTGCCCTCCGCCGCAGACGGATGCCCCGCACCGCCCACCCGGGACTTTCGACCCTTTCTCGGCGCTCATCGTGCACCAGCACGTCTCCGTTCCACGCCATGTCGCACGTCATCCCTAGTATGGGAGCGCGTCGTTGCCATCCGTGAGCGCTTGGAGGATTCCATGTTCCACACGTCGGACCCCGTTTTTCCGGATTCGCCCGCCTGGCCGATCCTCGCGCCCGCCCCGCTGACGGCGGCGGCGCTGGCCAGCATCGACGCGTGGTGGCGCGCCGCCAACTACCTTGCCGTGGGCCAGATCTACCTGCTCGGCAACGCCCTGCTGCGCGAGCCACTCACCCGTGAGCACGTGAAACCGCGCCTGCTCGGCCACTGGGGCACCACCCCCGGGCTGAACTTTCTCTACGCCCACCTCAACCGGGCCATTCAGGAACGCTCCCTGAACACCCTCTTCGTGGCCGGCCCCGGCCACGGCGGCCCGGGCATGGTCGCCAACGCCTACCTCGACGGAACGTACAGCGAGGTCTACAGTGACATCCCGCAGACCGAAGCCGGCGTGCAGAAACTGTTCCGACAGTTCTCCTTCCCCGGCGGCATCCCCAGCCACGCCTCCCCGGAACTGCCCGGCTCCATCCACGAGGGCGGCGAACTGGGCTACGCGCTCAGCCACGCCTACGGCGCCGCGTTCGACAACCCCACCCTGCTCGTGGCGGCCGTCGTCGGAGACGGCGAAGCCGAAACCGGTCCGCTCGCCACCAGCTGGCACTCCAACAAGTTGCTCGACCCGCGCCACGACGGGGTCGTGCTGCCGATCCTGCACCTGAACGGCTACAAGATCGCCAACCCCACGGTGCTGGCCCGCATCCCCGAAGACGAACTGCTCGACCTGATGCGCGGCTACGGCCACACCCCCTACATCGTCTCGGGCGGCTTCGACGGCGAAGACCCGGCCCTCGTGCACGAGCGCATGGCCGTAACCCTTGACCTGGTGCTCAACCAGATCGCCGAGATCAAAGCCGCAGCCGCCGCCGATGTGACCAACGAACTGCCCCGCCCACGCTGGCCGATGATCATCCTGCGCACCCCAAAGGGCTGGACCTGCCCCGCCATCATCGACGGCCAGCAGGTCGAAGGAACCTGGCGCGCCCACCAGGTTCCGCTCAGCAACGCCCGCGATACCCCGACGCACACGGCCCTGCTCGAAGAGTGGATGCTGTCCTACCGTCCCGCAGAGCTGTTCACCGACACGGGCGCTCCCGTCGCCTCGATCACCGCGCTGTCGCCGGCCGGTGACCGGCGCATGAGCGCGAACCCGGTCGCCAACGGGGGACTGCTGCGGAAGAACCTCGCGCTGCCTGACTTTCGGGATTTTGCCGTGGAGGTGCCGGCCCCCGGCGCCACCGTGCACGAGGCCACCCGGGTGCTCGGCGAATACCTGGCCGAGGTCATCCGCTTGAACCCGACGACGTTTCGCATTTTCGGACCCGACGAGACCGCGTCGAACCGGCTGGCGCCGCCGGTCTACGCCGTCACCGACAAGCAGTGGAACGCTGAGATGCGCCCCGGCGACACCAACCTCGCCCGCGCCGGCCGGGTGATGGAGATGCTCAGTGAGCATCAGTGCCAGGGCTGGCTGGAGGGTTACCTACTCACCGGGCGGCACGGCCTGTTCAACTGCTACGAGGCGTTCATCCACATCGTGGATTCCATGTTCAACCAGCACGCCAAATGGCTCAAGGTGACCGCCGACATCGGCTGGCGGGCCCCGATCTCGAGCCTGAACTACCTGCTTAGCTCGCACGTCTGGCGGCAGGACCACAACGGATTCAGCCATCAGGACCCGGGCTTCATCGACCACGTCGTGAACAAGAGCGCCGACGTGGTGCGCGTCTACCTGCCCTTCGACGCGAACACCCTGCTGAGCACCTACGACCACTGCCTGCGCAGCGTCGACTACGTCAACGTGGTCATCGCCGGCAAGCAGCCCGCCCCGAACCTGCTCACCATGCCGGAGGCCGTGGCCCATTGCACCCGAGGGCTCGGCATCTTCGACTGGGCCGGTACGGAAATTGCCGGTCAGGCACCGGATGTTGTTCTGGCCGCCGCCGGGGACGTGCCCACCCTCGAGGTGCTCGCCGCCGCCGCAATTTTGCGCGACAACCTGCCGGGCCTGCGCCTGCGGGTCGTGAACGTGGTGGACCTGATGCGGCTGCAAAGCGCCGACGACCACCCGCACGGTCTCACCGACAGCGAATTCGACGCCGTGTTCACGGCCGACAAGCCGATCATCTTCGCTTACCACGGGTATCCGTGGCTGATCCACCGGCTCACCTACAAGCGCCACGGCCACGCGAACCTGCACGCGCGCGGCTACAAGGAGGAGGGCACCACCACCACGCCGTTCGACATGGTGATGATGAACGACCTCGACCGGTACCGCCTGGTGATGGACGTGATCGACCGCACCCCCGGGCTCGGCGCCCGGGCCGGCCTGTTGCGACAACGCATGCAGGACGCCCGGCTGGCCGCGTGGCAGTACACCCGGGACCATGGTGAAGACGCCCCCGAAGTGGTCGACTGGGCCTGGCTCGGCCCGGCCGGCGCCCCACCCGGATCGGCCTCCGGCCCGGCCGGCGCCCCACCCGGATCGGCCTCCGGCCTGCCCGGCAGCCCGGCCGGCTCCGCGACAGGCGACGACAACGCCTGACCAGTACTTTCACATCGACATGCGCTTGGATAGACACTGTGGCTCGAAGCATATACATCACCTCTGCCGAGGGAAACACCGGCAAATCCACGATCGCCCTGGGCGTTCTCGACACCCTCACCCACTCGGTGCGGCGGGTCGGTGTCTTCCGTCCGGTCGCGCGCAGCGCCGATGAACCCGACTACGTGCTCGAGCTGCTGCTCGCGCACCTGCGGGCCGGCGCCACCGCCGAGACCACCCCGGTGCAGAGCTACGAGCAGAGCATCGGCGTGGGCTACGACGCCGTCAACGCCAACCCTGACGCCGCCCTCGCCGTGATCGTGCAGCGGTACAAAGCGATTGAAGCGCAGTGCGACACCGTCGTCGTGATCGGGTCGGACTACACCGACGTGGGCAGCCCCACCGAGCTGGCCTTCAACGCCCGCATCGCCGCGAACCTCGGCGCCCCGGTGCTGCTCGTGCTCGGCGGCCGTGACGCCCAGAGCCAGGGCGAATGGCTCGGCCAGAGCCCGGCCCGCAGCGTCACCGAGATTCGGCAGTTGACGGATGTCGCCATCACCGAACTCAAAGACGAGCACGCCTCGCTGCTCGCCGTCGTCGTGAACCGCGCCGACCCCGATCAGATCGACGCCATCGTGGCCGCCGTGCGCACCGTCGTGGACTCGCCCGCGCACCGGGCCGAACGTTCCCGTGACACTGCCGGCGCGATGCCGGTCTGGGCTATTCCGGAAGATCCGTACCTGGTCGCCCCGAGCATGCAGAGCATCATGGAAGCCACCGAGGGTACCCTGATCAAGGGTGACCCGGCGCTGCTGGCCCGGGAGGCGCTCGGCGTGGTCGTGGCCGCCATGTCGATGGTCAACGTGCTGCCCCGACTCATCGAGGGCAGCGTCGTGGTCGTGCCCGGCGACCGGGAAGACGTGCTGTTGGGTGTGCTGCTGGCCAATGCCAGCGCCACGTTCCCCTCCATCGCCGGCATCGTGCTCAACGGTGGGTTCGACCTGCCCGAGCCCATCCAGCGCCTGATGGAAGGCCTGGCCCCCAGCCTGCCGATCATCCGCACCGAGCTGGGCTCGTACCAGACCACCCTGCGCATCACACGCACCCGTGGTCGCCTGGCCGCGGATTCGCAGCGCAAGCACGACACCGCGCTGGCGTTGTTCGAGACGCACGTGGACGCATCCGTTCTGCTCGATCGCCTCGAAGTCAGCGACGCCGACGTGGTGACGCCGCTGATGTTCGAGTACGGACTGCTGGAGCGGGCCCGCTCGAAGCGCCAGCACATTGTGTTGCCCGAGGGGGAAGACGACCGGGTGCTGCGCGCCGCCGCCACGCTGCTGGCCCGCGACGTGGCCGATCTCACCATCTTGGGTGAGGAGTTCGAGGTGCGCTCGCGCGCCATCGGGCTGGGCCTCGACATCTCGAAGGCGCAGGTGCTCAGCCCCTACGACGACGTGCTGCGGCTGCGGTTTTCCGAGGAGTACAGCCGGCTGCGCGCCCACAAGGGCATGACCGTGGAGCACGCCCGCGACATCGTGACCGACTCGTCGTTCTTCGGCACCATGATGGTGCAGCTGGGCCTGGCCGACGGCATGGTCTCCGGCGCGATGCACACCACCGCGCACACCATCCGTCCGAGCTTCGAGATCATCAAGACCCGCCCCGGCGTGGGCGTGGTCTCCAGCGTCTTCCTCATGGCACTGGCCGACCGGGTGCTGGTCTACGGCGACTGCGCGGTGATTCCGGTGCCGACCGCCGAGCAGTTGGCCGATATCGCCATCAGCGCCGCCGAAACGGCCGTTCAGTTCGGCATTGAGCCGCGCATCGCCATGCTGTCGTACTCGACAGGGGCGTCCGGTGCCGGCGCCGACGTGGAGAAGGTGCGCGAAGCGACCGCCCTCGTGCGGGAGCGCCGCCCCGACCTGCTCGTGGAAGGCCCCATCCAGTACGACGCGGCAGCGGATGCGGCCGTCGCGGCCACGAAGATGCCCGGTTCCGCCGTGGCCGGCCGGGCCACGGTGTTCATCTTTCCCGACCTGAACACCGGCAACAACACCTACAAGGCCGTGCAGCGCAGCGCCGGCGCTGTGGCGATCGGACCGGTGTTGCAGGGCCTGCGCAAACCCATCAACGACCTCTCCCGCGGCGCGCTCGTGCAGGACATCGTGAACACCGTCGCGATCACCGCGATTCAGGCGGCCTCGCTGGCCGCCGACGCGGCCGCTGCCGCCGCATCCGTTCCCGTCGCCGACTCAACAAAGTACACCGTATGAGCGCCGTACTCGTCGTCAACTCGGGGTCGTCCTCGTTCAAGTACCAGCTCATCGAGATGAGCACCGAGACCACGCTCGCCAGCGGCCTGGTGGAACGCATCGGCGAGCTGATGGGCTCCAGCACGCACACCGTCTCGGCAACGGATGCCGCCGCCCCGGCGGGCACGCCCGGAGCGCAGCAGCGCACCACCCGGGAACTGCCCATCCCCAGCCACACCGACGGCTTCGCCGTGATGCTCGAGGCCTTCGCGCTGCACGGGCCCTCGCTCGTGCAGAACGCCCCGGTCGCCGTGGGGCACCGGGTCGTGCACGGCGGAGCCCGGTTCCACGAGCCCACCATCGTGACCGAGCACGTGGAACGTGACATCCACGAGCTCAGCGCCCTCGCACCGCTGCACAACCCGGGCGCGCTGCAGGGCATCGTGGCCGCGCAGGCCGCGTTCCCCGACGTGAAGCATGTCGCGATCTTCGACACCGCGTTCCACCAGACGCTGCCGCCGGAAGCCTTCACCTACGCGATTAACGCCGACCTCGCCGAACGGTTTCGGGTGCGGCGGTACGGGTTCCACGGCACCAGCCACGGTTTCGTGTCGCGGGCCGCGGCGGCGTTCCTCGGCCACCCGACCGCGGACCTGAACCAGATCGTGCTGCACCTCGGCAACGGCGGGTCGGCCTGCGCGGTGCGCGCGGGCAAGTCCGTCGAAACGAGCATGGGTATGACCCCGCTCGAAGGCCTCGTGATGGGCACCCGCTCCGGCGATATCGACCCCGGCGCGCTCTTTCACCTGCACCGCCGCGCCGGACTCGACATCGACGACCTCGACACCCTGCTCAACCGCGGTAGCGGGCTGCTCGGCCTCACCGGCCGCGGCGATATGCGCGACGTGATGACCGCGGCCGAGAGCGGCGACGGGCCCTCACAGCTGGCGATCGACGTGTACCTGCACCGCATCAAAGGGTATGTCGGCGCGTACTACGCGCAGCTCGGCCGCGTCGACGTGATCTCGTTCACGGCCGGTGTCGGCGAGAACGACCCGGCCGTGCGGGCGCGGGCGCTTGCGGGGCTGGAGAATTTGGGCATCCGTATCGATGACGAGCGCAACGCCTCGCCCGAGCGCGGCGCGCGCGTCATCTCAACGGATGCCTCGGCCGTGACGGTGCTCGTCGTGCCCACCAACGAGGAGCTCGAGATCGGCCGCCAGACCCTCGCCACGATCTAGCCCCGGCCCCTCCCGCGAGACGACACGTTTCGCCCCAAAAATGTCCGGAAAAGGGGCGAAACGTGTCGTCTCGCGGGTGGGGTGCACCCGCCGCGTGCGTGACGGAATCGGCCAGATCCGTGGCTGAAAGTACTGAAACGGATGTTTTCACTTGTCTGACTTCACGATCTCGCCTGCCAGCGTTCAGACTCTACCCACCGCACCAGCAACCGGAGGGTAACGTCGTGACCGAGATCACTGAACTGTCGGCATCCGCTCTCACGAGCGCCATCGCCTCCCGCGAGATCTCTGCCGTCGACGCCCTCGACGCCCACCTCGCGCAGATCGACCGGGTGAACCCGCGCATCAACGCCGTTGTCACCCTCGACCGTGACGCCGCCCAGGCTCAGGCCCGCGCTGCCGATGCCCTCACGTGCAGCGGCGCCGACCTGCCGCCGCTGCACGGCGTGCCGATGACGCACAAAGACACCCACGCCACCGCGGGACTGCGCACCACCTTCGGCTCGCCCATCTTCGCCGACAACGTGCCCGGCCACGACGACCTCGTCATCAGTCGGCTGCGCGCGGCCGGCGTTGTGACCACCGGTAAGAGCAACGTGCCCGAGTTTGCGGCCGGATCGCACACCTTCAACGACGTCTTCGGCACCACCACCAACCCCTACGACACCGGCCTGAGCGCCGGCGGCAGCAGCGGCGGCGTCGCCGCAACCCTCGCCGCGCGCATTCAGGCCATCGGCGACGGGAGCGACATGGGCGGGTCACTGCGCATTCCCGCCTCGTTCTGCAACGTCGTGGGGTTCCGCCCGTCGGCGGGCGTGATTCCGCTGCTGCCCTCGCGCAACGTGTTCAGCTGGCTGTCCCGCAGCGGCGCGATGGCGCGCGAGGTCAGCGACGTGGCCCTCACCATGTCGGTGCTCGCGGGCCCGCACCCGGCATCGCCGCTGCCCAGCCCGGTTGCCGCCCGTCGGTTTCGAGAGCCGCTGCAACGTGACCTCACCGGGCTGCGCATCGGCTGGTCGGCCGATTTCGGTCTGGGCGTTCCGGTCGACACGGAGGTGCTGCGGGTGCTGACCGGCCAGCTGCAGGTGCTGCGCGACCTCGGCGCCACCGTCGATGAGGCCGCCCCTGACCTCAGCGACGCCGACGAGGTCTTCGGCGTCGTGCGTGCCGCCGATTTCGCGGTGTCCTACGCCGACCTCGTTGCCGAGCACGGCGACCGCATCAAACCCGAGGTGCGCTGGAACGTACAGCGCGGTCTGGCCCTGACCGGTGCCGAGATGCTCTCGGCGACCCTCGCCCGCAGCCGCCTGTTCGAGAAGACCCAGGCCTTCTTCAGCCGTTACGACGTGTTCGCCAGCCCGGCCGCCCAACTGCTGCCCTTCGACGCGGTGCTGCGCTTTCCCACCCAGATTAACGGTGTGGACTTTGACAACTATCTCGAGTGGATGCGTTCGGCCTGCCTGATCTCAGCGACCGGCCTGCCCGCGCTCTGCGTCCCGGCCGGCTTCAGCGACGGCGGCCTGCCCGTGGGGCTGCAGCTCGTGATGAACCACGGCAAAGACGTGGAGCTGCTGCAGGTGGGGTACGGCTTCGAACAGGCCACCCGGCACGCCTGGCGTGCCCCCGATCTGCTCGCCCTGGGCCTCTGACATGACGGCGCGGCGACGCGAAACGGAGCTGCGGGCGCCCGGCTCAGAACCGGGTAGGGTGCAGCACCCGCCCGCCGCGCTTGAAGGCCTCCAGCAGAATGCTCACGTCGATCGATTTCGTGTCGGCGACCCACGGCGCCGAGGTGACGCAGGCGTAGAGCGCGGCCTGGTCCTGCGCGGTGATGTTGGCCACGATCTGGTAGTCCCCGGCGACGGCCGCCGCGTAGCGCACCAGCGGCGACGCGGCCAGGTCGCGGCCGATGGCCTCAACGTTCTGCGGGTCGCTGCGAATCCAGAGAAACGCTTCCACCGGGTAGCCCACGCTGGCCGGTTCCACCACGGCGCGCACGTACACGTGGGTGTTCTGCAGCAGCCACTCGGTACGGCGCCGGGCGGTGGCGCTACTCACTCCGGTCAGCCGGGCCAGCCGCTCGTACGTCACCCGGCCGTCCACGCAGAGCGCCTCGACGATCTCGTTATCCACCCGGCTGAGCTTCTGCGGGGCCTGAAAAGACCAGGTGTCACCGGTGGCGCCGGCGCGCAGGGCGCTCGCCTCGGCATCCGTCACCAGGTCGGGCTGCCAGCCGCGAATGGTGCGAAAGTACTTCATGACCGGGTAGCTGACCGCCCGCACCAGGCCCACAGTGCCCGGAATCTCGTCGGTCAGCAGCGCAGGCAGGCGCCCGGCCTCGGTGAGTATCTCGACGACACAGTCGACGCCGCCGGTCATCGTGTACGAAAAAGTCGAATCCCGGCGTTGCGCCAGAGCGCTCGCCGTGGCCCGGGTGGTGCCGGGCGCGCTCTGCACGCGAATGATCACCGAGCTGGACTGCGGCCGCAGACCGGCCACCTGCACCAGTTTCGACTCGATCAGCTCGCTGCCGTGCCGCGCGACCGTGCGCTCGGGTTCTCCGAGCACGTCGGCGATGGTGCGCCAGGAGCTACGTCCGTCCAGTTGCAGCGCGGCCACGATCCGCCGCTCCAGCGGATCAAGTATGCGCACAGTCCAACCCTCACTAGAGCCACGTTGCCGCGGCGTTTCCGTAGCGCCGAACCTACCATCACGCCATGCCCCACCCGCATTCCAGCACTGGAGCACTCATGAACCCCCCTCTGCCCGGTGACCCCGGTTCCACCGATATTCTCGCCATCGCCAACCTGCCCCTGTTGTGGGTGCTTGCCGTCGGCATCTTCTCGGCCATCATCTTGCAAACCATCATCTACATTCGGGCGGCGCGGATCGCCGCGCCCGC
>JBBQYN010000064.1:0-10006 GCA_038208655.1 Actinomycetales bacterium | reverse complement strand
AGCTCGCCGAACTGCGGCCGGGGCCGACGATCAACGGGTGGCGTCTCGGCGGGCGTGGATGCGGGGGTGTCTGTCATCTGAAGCGGTTTCCGGCCTTCTGTTAGGGGCTGTGGTGCGGGCGGTGCGCCGCGGGTCAGCTGTTGGAGTGGCCGGCCGAGCCGAGCTGGCGGGTGGCGTCGACGACGCGGGCCGCCATGGCCGACTCGGCGATCTTGCCCCAGGCGCGCGGGTCGTAGACCTTCTTGTTGCCCACTTCGCCGTCGACTTTGAGGACCTGGTCGTAGTTCTTGAGCATGTAGTCCGCGATCGAGCGGGTGAAGGCGTACTGGGTATCGGTGTCGATGTTCATCTTGACGACACCGTTCGCGACGGCTTCGGCGATTTCGGCATCCGTGGAACCGGAGCCGCCGTGGAAGACCAGGTCGAGGGGGAGCGCGGCGGTGCTGTACTTGGCGGCGAGGCCGGCCTGGATCTCTTTTAGCAGCTCCGGGCGCAGTTTCACGTTGCCGGGCTTGTAGACGCCGTGCACGTTGCCGAAGGTGAGTGCGGCCATGTAGCGGCCCTGCTCGCCGAGGCCAAGGGCTTCGATCATCGCGACGGCATCGTCGAGGGTCGTGTAGAGGTTCTCGTTGATGTCGGCCTGCACGCCGTCTTCCTCGCCGCCGACGGCGCCGATCTCGACCTCGAGGATGGCGTTGATGGCACGGGTGCGCTTGAGCACATCCTGCGCGATGGTGAGGTTCTCGCCGAGGGCGATCGCCGAGCCGTCCCACATGTGGGACTGGAAGATCGGGTTGCGACCGGCCTTGACCTCGTCTTCGGAAGCGGCGATGAGCGGCATCACGAAGTCGTTGAGGGCGCCCTGCGGGCAGTGGTCGGTGTGCAGGGCCACGGTGACGGGGTAGTTATCGGCGACAGCGTGCACGAAGGCGGCGAAAGCCAGGGCGCCAGACGCGCGGTTCTTCACGGTGTGGCCGGCGAAGTAGTCGGCGCCGCCGGTGGTGACCTGGATGATGCCGTCGGAGCCGGCTTCGGTGAGGCCCTGCAGCACGGCGTTGATGCTCTGTGAGGACGACACGTTAAAGGCCGGGTAGGCGAAGCCACCGGTTTTGGCCTTATTGAGCATCTCGGCGTACTGGTCGGGGGTTGCGATGGGCATAACATCTCCTCGAAAGTGTGGGGGTTTGGTTGTCAGTCTAGCGACGGCGTCTTGGTGTTTCCGAAGCGGATGTGGCGGCGCGATAAGGTACAGCGGGCGGCCTTCTTTCACGATGCCCCGTGCAACCGCCACCATTGATGTCGAATCTACGTCCGGGAGGACCTACTGTGAACAGCACCGAATCCGCCATCCTGTACTCGCACCCCGACCGAAATCTGGCCATGGAGCTGGTGCGCGCCACTGAGGCCGCCGCCATCCGTGCCGTGCCGTTCATCGGCCGCGGCGACAAGAACGCTGCCGACAAAGCCGCCGTCGACGCCATGCGTGCCTTCCTCGGCACCGTCAACTTCGATGGCCTCATCGTGATCGGTGAAGGCGAAAAAGACGAAGCACCCATGCTGTTCAACGGCGAACGCGTCGGCAACGGCCGCGGCCCCGCCTGCGACATCGCCGTTGACCCCATCGACGGCACCAGCCTCACCGCCGCGGGCCGCCAGAATGCCCTCTCGGTGATCGCGGTGTCCGCTCGCGGTACCATGCTCGACGCGTCTTCCGTGTTCTACATGGACAAGATCGTCACCGGAGCGGCCGGCCGTGGAGTGGTCAGCCTCGACCAGTCCATCGGCGACAACATCCGTGCGTACTCCCAGGCGACCGGTAAACCGGTTAGCGAGATGGTGCTCGCCGTTTTGGACCGCCCCCGTCACGCGCAGTTGATCGATGAGATCCGCTCGGCCGGTGCCGGAACCCGACTGATGCTCGACGGTGACGTGGCCGGCGGCATCAACGCCGCCCGCTATGAGACCCGCATCGACATGTGCGTGGGAATCGGGGGAAGCCCCGAGGGCATCACCACCGCCTGCGCGATCAAAGCCCTCGGCGGCTACATGCAGGGCCGCCTCGCCCCGGCCGAAGCTGAAGTCGAGAAGGCCATCGCGGCCGGACTCGACCTCGGCAAGCTGCTCGAGGTGGAAGACATGGTCAGCGGTGACAACACGTTCTTCGTGGCCACCGGAGTGACCGACGGCGGTCTCGTCGACGGAGTTCGCCGCAAGGGCCCGATGATTCGCACCGAGAGCATCGTGCTGCGCTCCCGTTCGGGCACGGCCCGCCGGGTCATCGCCGAGCACCAGGCTGAGAAGTGGCTCTAGGGTCAACGCCCCACCCCGCACCACCAGCACACACAACACCCCTGCCGCGCGTCTCACGACACGCGGCAGGGGTGTTGTGTTGTCCTCAGCGCTCCAGTTCCGCGACGAACTCAAACGCCGACAGCTCTCGGGTGGTCTCGTCGATGCCGGCCAGCGGGGCCAGCACGGTCGACTCGTCGAGGGCGTTGAGTTTACGGGCGGTGGGCAGCACCTGGCGTTCCATTGACCCGACGAAGCTGTTGTAGTCCTTCACGGTGCGTTCGATCGAACGGCCGAGCTTCTCGATGTGCGCGGCCGTGGTTGCCAGGCGGGTGTAGAGCTCCCGGCTCAGGTCGAAGAGCACCTTCGCGTCGTGGGTCAGCACATCCTGTTGCCAGCTGAAGGCCACCGTTTTGAGTACCGACCACAGTGTGACGGGCGAGGCCAGCGCGACGCGCTTACTGAACGCGAACTCCATGATCGACGGGTCGGCTTCCAACGCCGACGACACCAATGATTCGCTCGGGATGAACGCGATCACGATTTCGGGGGAGGCTTCCAGACCCTGCCAGTAGGCCTTGCCGCCCAAGGTTGTGATGTGTTCCCGTACGGCCTTCACATGCGCTTTCATGAGCGTGGCCCGGCGGTCGCCCTCGGCTCCCGTGGCCGTGGCCGGAATCTGGCTGGCCTCCAGAAACGCGGTGAACGGAACCTTCGCGTCGACGGCGATGTTCTTGCCGCCGGGCAGGTGCACCACCATGTCGGGGCGGCCGGCGCCGGCATCGCTCGTGATGCTGGACTGCAGGTCGAAATCGACCCGTTCGATCAGCCCGGCGGCTTCGACGACACTGCGCAGCTGGGTCTCGCCCCACACGCCACGGGTGCTGTTGGCCCGCAGGGCGGAGGCGAGGGATTCTGCCGTACGGCTCAGGCGCTCCTCCGATTCGGTCGCGAAACGCAGCTGCTCGCTCAACTCGGTGTGCTGCACGCTGCGCTGCGCCTCCAGTCCGGCGACCTTGGTCTGCATGTCCTGCAGGCTCTGGCGCACCGGCGCGAGGGCCTGCAGGACCCGGCTTTCCTGTTCATCCTGTTCGGTGCGAGCCGCCTGCTCACGGTGCTGGCGCTCCACCAGCTCTCGGTACTGGGCGCGGGAATCGTCGACCTGTGCGCGCAATGCGTCGCCGGTGGCCAGGGCGGCGGACAGTTCCACCTGCAGGGCAGCGCGCACGTTTGCCTCGCCGGCTCGCAGCTCCGCCGTGGCGACCTGGTGGCGCGCCTCGGCTATGGCCGGGTCCACCCCCATCGGGCGTGCGCCTTGGCGACGCTGCAGCAGCACGTAGGCGAGCAGGCCGCCGAGCAGAAGGCCGATCAGAAGGCCGAGAATGAGACTGACTGTGTCCATGGCTTCAGTGTGACAGTCACCACCGACACGGTCGGGTCAGCGCGGCCGTAGCCTGCCGCATGCCCACCCGAGAAGCCACTTTTCGCCCCTTGCAACGCCTCGAAGGGGCGAAAATCGGCTTCTCGCGAGGCTGCGGTGCGCTGTCCGCGCCCGCCGACTAGCTCAGCGCCATGGGCCCGTGGCTGGCCGCGGTCTCCGCCGCCGCCTCCGGGCCGATGACGCCGATCTTGACCCGCAGAAAACGTGCCAAACCGCCGAGGGTCTGCGCGTGGTGCACCGTGGCGGCATCCACGATGATGGCCGCGCACGCTTCGGCGTCGGCCAGAGCGTTGTGGTGCGAGAAACTGTCGAACCCGGCCGCCGTCGCGGCGACAGGCAACCGGTAGGAATCCAGTTTGTAGGTACGCCGGGCCACCTGCAGGCTGCAGACGTAGGAAAAGTCCGGTACCTCCTGGCCGGTCACGGTGGAGGCCTTCTTGATCACGCCCAGGTCGAAGCCGGCGTTGTGGGCCACGAGCGGGTCGCCGTCCGCGAAGGCGACCAGCCGGGGAAGCTGCTGCGCCCAGGTGTCGGCACCCACCACATCCGCTGCCCGCAGGCCGTGAATCTTGGTGTTCCATTCCAGGAAGGTGTCGTGGCCGGGCGGCGGCTGAATCAGCCAGTACACCTTGTCGACCACCTTGCCGTCGTGCACCTTCACCAAACCGACCGAGCACGCGGAGGCACTGGAGGAGTTGGCGGTTTCGAAATCGATGGCGGTGAAATTCAGCACGCAGTCATCGTCTCACGGGCCGCTGACAGTGGCCCGGCGGGCGGTCGCGGCGGCACCGGGCTCGAGACGGCGCCCGAGTCGGTAGAATGGCTTCTCGTGGCTCTTACAATTGCAATCGTCGGACTGCCCAATGTCGGCAAGTCCACCCTCTTCAACGCGTTGACCAAAAACAACGTACTCGCGGCGAACTACCCGTTCGCGACGATCGAACCCAACGTGGGGATCGTCAACCTGCCGGATTACCGGCTCGCTGAGCTGGCGACGATCTACGGAAGCAAGACCCTGCTGCCGGCGCCGGTGTCGTTCGTCGACATCGCGGGCATCGTGCGCGGCGCGAGCGAGGGGGAGGGCCTCGGCAACAAGTTCCTCGCCAACATCCGTGAAGCGGATGCCATCGCTCAGGTCATCCGAGGATTCGCCGACCCCGACGTGGTGCACGTCGACGGCGCCGTCAACCCGGCCGGCGACATGGAGACCATCAACACCGAGCTGATCCTCGCCGACCTGCAAACCCTTGAGAAGGCCGTGCTGCGTTTCGAGAAAGAGGTCAAGGGGCGCAAGCTTCCCGCGCTCGTGCTGGAGACGGCCATCAAGGCGCAGGCCATTCTTGACGCCGGTCAGCCGTTGTCGGCGGCGACGCTCGACATCGAGCCGATTCAGGAACTCGGTCTGCTCACGGCTAAGCCGTTCATCTACGTCTTCAACGTGGACGAGGCCGTGCTGCAGGACCAGGCCAAGCTCGACACCCTGGCCGCCCTCGTCGCCCCGGCCAACGCCGTGTTCCTCGACGCGAAGCTCGAAAGCGAACTGAGCGAACTCGACGCCGAAGACGCCGCCGAGATGCTCGCGTCCACCGGTCAGGCCGAGAGCGGTCTTGACCAGCTCGCCCGCATCGGCTTCGACACCCTCGGCCTGCAGACCTACCTCACCGCCGGTCCGAAAGAATGCCGCGCCTGGACCATTCACAAGGGCTGGACCGCCCCGCAGGCCGCCGGTGTGATTCACACCGACTTTCAGAAGGGCTTCATTAAGGCGGAGATCTTCTCGTTCGAAGACCTGATGGCCGCCGGCTCCGTCGCGGAGGCTCGCCTCAAGGGCAAGGCCCGCATCGAGGGCAAGGAATACGTCATGCAAGACGGCGATGTGGTCGAATTCCGCTTCAACGTCTAGTCCCTCGGTGACGGCACGGCTGCTGCCTCCGTCGGTGTCGTGTCTAATTCAGGAGATTCAGCGCCCGAGGTCTAGTCGGGCCGGTCTTTCTGGGTGGTTCGTGTCTCAGACCCGACGATTCTCCTGAATTAGCCACCGCCGCCCACTACGGCTCCATCACCGATCGTCACATCTGGCAGAACAGTCACGTTGGCCCCGAATCCCACACGCCGCGGCTGATCACGACGCGAGCGGGGTGTACATCGGCGCGTGTGCTCGGCGGCGCAGTGGATGCCAGGGTTACGGTTTCGGCTACCTCGGATGCCGGGAAGAAGTGGTGCCGTTGTATGGTTTCTCACTCTCGGAATGTCGTCGAATTCCGATGTCTGAGGTTCGTAGCAGGGTTTCCCCATGGAACGCATATCAATCACCTCACAGGCCGAGCGGATCCTTCACGATGCCGCCTCGACGCTCATGACTCCCACGGCCGGCGAGTGTCTCGTCTGCTTCGTGGCTCGCCAAGTCGGCGAGTTCGGGTGCGACGGCACCCATCGGTTCGCAGTGCAATATCGAGATAGTGTTGCACCTCGCGCCACGGAACTGTTGGCGCGGCTCTCAGCGATGGGCGCGTGTTGTTGCGATTGCGAAATGTTCATGAACACCTATGAGCCCGCCACGCGGCTATGGTCGCAGGCGCATGAATCCGTTGCCTCGGATGATGACGAGTGGGCGGACCCCGAGCCACCCGACACGATGCCCCCGTGCGAAACAACACGACGGGGCTCGACTAAACCGTGTGGGAACTGGCAACGCATGTGACGCTCGCGGAACCGGTGATTCGATTTCGGAACGTGGTGGAGTTCCGTTTCAACGTGAAGGGGCAGGCCCGTGGCGGTAAAAAGATACCGTCGGGGTCCCGAACACGTTCGGTGGTGCTACATCCGCTCCTCACGACGTGGAATTGTCAGAGTGAAGATGGACCCGTGTGGTCGGGCCGGGACAGAGCGGATTCTGACGCAGAGCGGAGTTCCCGTCGGTGCAGCGACGTACGCTGGCCGAGGCCAGGTGGTCGAGCGTTGGGGGAGAGCAGGCTCTCGGTCACTGGAGACGATCCGGTTCTCGGAGGAAGCAACGCCGCCGAGGCTGCTGGCTGTGGTCACCGATCGATGCGCACCACCGAGTAGGGAGTATCGGGCGCCGGGGGAGTGCCGAAGCGGGCGTTCGGGAGGTAGAGCCCGTTGCCGAACCTCGCGATCGTCGTGGGCACCTGGAAGTCGGGGTCCGTGTACCGGTCGATGAGTTCACCGCTGGCTCCGGCCGCGTCGAGGTGGATAACGGCGACGGTGTTCAACCGATTCTGCACGACGTACAGGGTGCGCCCGGCGACGAGCAGTCCGTCACCGTTGGGAAGCAGGACCCCACCCAGGTCAACGACTGCGGCGACGCCCGTCTCGGGGTCGACGCGGAACAGAATGCCCGTGGACGACTGGATGACCAGGAGCGCTTGCTGGTTGGGGGTCTCCGCGATGCCGTTGGCGTTGAAGCCCGGCTGCTGAATCCAGCTGCCCGACAGGGGGACGACGTCGATCTCATCCACCCCAGGGAGTGCGCCGCCCGGTCCGAGGGGGAGCTTGTAGAGCTGCGCCTGCTGGCTGTCGGTGAACCATGCGGCGTCGCGGGTCAGAACGACGTCGTTCACGAACGTTGGCGCATCGGAGAGGGTGTAGCTCTGTAGGAGGTCGCCCGTGGCGGCATCCACGACCCGCGCCTCGCCGGTGGGCCCTCCTGCGATGAAAAGCCGACCGCGGTTGTCGATCTTCAAACCGACCGACGGAGTGCCCGGGCCCTCGAGGGTCGTGATCTCCTCGCCGGTGCGCACGTCAAAAACGTACACGTCGCCGTCGGCCAGTGAGCCGACGTAGGCAGTGCCGCGCGGGCCGATCGCGATTCCCTCCGGCTGGAATCCGTCGGGAAGGGCGATAACATCCTCGACATGACCAAGCCGTGGTTGCGGTGCGGCGTGGACTGCGGGTATCCCTGAAGCAAGGAAGAGAGCACCCAATGCGGCGGCTGACAGTGTGCGTGCGACGATGCGACTGATCATGCCGCCAACAGTAGTCCGGTTCGGGCGCTGCCAATAGGCCTGATCGGCCTCGGGCGAAAATCACCGGGCTCGTCATTTCTCCTCTCAATTGTCGAATCGTGGGGTCACAGGAGATCACCGTCGCGCGTGATCGTTCGTATCGATGAGAGGGAGGAGCAATCGCAGCACAGGACGAGTGCTGTGTCGATCCGGAATCAGATCACGGGTCGGAGTGATGTCGTTCATTTTCATTTTCATTCTCATTCTCAGTCTCGTTCCGCCTCCCGGTTGGGCCCAAAATCGATGCAATTTCACCGGCTGCGCCCGAAGGCTGCCGTACCATCGTGTCTGTCATCGCCATCATCGGAGCTGGACCCGGACTCGGAGCAGCGGTCGCTCGCAAGTTCGGACGCGACGGCTTTTGCGTAGCCCTGATCTCGAGGCATCAGGCGAAGCTCGACGCTTCGGCCGCGACACTCAGAGCAGATGGCGTGACCGCCCTCGGTTATGCCGCTGATATGCGAGAGCCGGCGGCCTTGGAATCCGCGCTGGCGCGTGCCACCGCGGAGCTGGGTGCGATCACCACGCTGCAGTACAGTCCGCTCCCCTCACTTGACTACCTCAAGCCGGTGCTCGATCTGACTCCCGAGCTGGCGCTGGAAGCGCTGCAGCTCTCGGCCCTTGGCCTCATTCGTGCGGTATGTACGGTCCTGGCGACGATGAGGGAGGCCTGTGACGGCAGCGTCATCCTAATCAACGGCGGGACATCGGTGAAGGCACGCGCCGGGTTCGCCGGGACATCGGTGGCGTTCCCGGGCGGGAGCGCCTACGGCGAGATGCTGCACGACGCGCTCTAAGACGACTGCGGGTGTCTGTCGCACCATGCTCATCCCGCTCGAGGATGGCCGGGAGAAGCGCTTTTTTGCACCGCGCGACGCACAGCGGATGCCCCTGACTCTTTCCCGGGGGAAGGTCGATGGGCATCCGCGCCTGGTGAGTGGGTCACGCGCGTCGGGACAGTCGACGTACGCTCGGGACCTCGGCCAGGGGAACCTGATTATCACCCATGTGACTTGGGCCTAACCGGTCGGAGTGCAGACCCATTCCGCCACCGATTCGGCGGGTACGGTTGCCCTGGCACCGCCGCTCAACGGCGCGCAGCTGTGGTGGCTCATTCAGGAGATCTGTCGGACCAGCAATCGCCAGGCCGGCCTAAGCGGCTTGATCGTGTCTCCAACCCGACGATTCTCCTAAATTGGCCACCGCTCGCCCTCACGCAGAGTCGGGGCTGACCGCGCAGCCGTGCGAGCGGGGTGAGCGCCCAGCCTGCAGATTGTGGGTGAAGGTACGATGGATGTTCGTGACCGATGAAATCTTGCGGGGTTTGGCCTCACAGGCTCGTCGTTCACCCGTTCGTGCGTTGTCACGAGACCACCATCATCAGAAGGAGATCACCGTGCCTGTCATCGCCATTATCGGAGCTGGACCCGGACTCGGAGCGGCCGTTGCGCGCCGGTTCGGTCGCGAAGGCTTCTCGATCGCCCTCATCTCGCGCACCCAGAGCAAGCTCGATGCCCTGGCCGCGGACCTCACCGCCACCGGCCTGACCGCCGTCGGGTACGCCGCCGACGTGCGAGTCCCGGCAGAACTCGAAGACGCCCTCGCCCGTGCCGCCGCCGAGCTGGGCCCGATCACGGCACTGCAGTACAGCCCGCTCCCGTCGCGCGACTACCTCAAACCGGTGCTCGACATGACTCCGGAGCTGGCATTGGAGGCCCTGCAGTTCTCGGCCCTCGGGCTCATTCACGCGGTGCGCACGGTGCTGCCGGGGATGCGTGCGGCCGGAGCCGGCAGCATCACCCTGATCAACGGCGGAACCTCCGTGAAGGCCCGTGCCGGTTTCGCCGGCACGTCGGTCGCGTTCCCCGCCGAGAGCGCCTACGGCGAGATGCTCCACGACGCCCTTGAAAATGAGGGAGTGCGCGTCAGCCAGCTCGTGATCCCCGGCGGCATTCCCCAGCTGCAGCTCCCCAACGGCATCGACGACGTCGCCGATCGTGTCTGGGACCTGCACAGCGTTACCGGCCCGTTCCGCACCATGCTCATCCCGCTCGAAGACGGCCGGGAGTAGCAACTCCTCTGGTCGGGGCGCGGGCGACGGCATGCGGGGTCTCGACCCCGCATACCCGGCCTCGACCCAAGACGGGTAGTAAACCGCGGCGAACCGCTTCACGGAGCGGGCCTTCGCCTTCTCCGCCTCGACCTCACGGTTCTTCGGCGGTGCCGAGCTGACCAGGTCTGCCGGTTCGTG
>JBBQYN010000063.1:0-10103 GCA_038208655.1 Actinomycetales bacterium | reverse complement strand
TTTGGCCGGTTGCGCTGCCGGTTGGTACGTGCTCCCGAACATCGTGGGCCTGATGACCAGCTTCGCCCCCGAGCAGGACGCCGCGTTCATCAACGCTCAAAACTATCTGGACTTCGTCTTGAAACTGGTTATCGCCATCGGGATTGCGTTCGTGCTGCCGGTGTTCATGGTGCTGATGAACTTCGCCGGGGTGATCAGCGCGGCTTCGATCATCAAGAGTTGGCGTGTGGCCATTATCGTGATCGTGCTGTTTACCGCGATCGCGACCCCGGCCGCCGACGTTGTGTCGATGTTCATGCTGGCGCTCCCGATGGTGGTGCTGTACTTCGCCGCCTACGGAGTTGCGTATCTGCACGATCGCCGTGCCGCCAAACGGGCCCGCGCGCAAGAGCAGGAAATCGAACGGGAGCTCAACCCGGCCTAAGTGCCTGCGAGCCGGTGACGAGAACCTAACAGCGCGACCAACGCGCACCGTTCCGTCCGGTTTTACGCTCGGTGCGTCGAATCATCCGGTTTTGTCACGGGCTCAGACGTGCGGCGCGTCCGCCGGGTGCAGGGACTGCCGGGCCTGCACGCCCAGGTCGGGGTGGTCCACGAAGACCCCGTCGAGTCCGGTGCGCAGAATCATCGCGAACTCCGCCTCCCAGTCGCCGAAGTCGGCCTTGGGCAGGCCGCGCCGATGGACCGGGGCCAGGAACGTGTTTTCGGGCCGCAGCGTCCAGCAGAACACCTGCAACCCGGCCGTGTGCGCGGCGTCGACCAGCGAGGTGGTCTCTGCGGCGCCGGTGGCCGCATCCGTTGGCAGAATCAGCGGCTTGGCCACGCTGATGCCCTCGACCGCTCCGACGAGCGCCGCCAAACCGGTGTCGGTGAGGTAGCTGGCGTAGTCGGGTGCCGCCGCGCCGAACCGGGCGACCTGGTCGGCCGGCCGGCCCTCGGAGTCGATCAGAAAAATGCGCTGGCCCGAAATGCCGCGGGCCCGCACCTGCTGCAGCACGTCGGGTTCAAAACTCTCGATGATCAGGCGGTCGTCGTTCCAGCCGGCCGCAGCGACCTCCGCCGCGAACAGCTCATCCAGGGGCAGCCCGAGCGCGGCGAAGTGCTGCGCGTTCTTGATCTCGGCCACCATGCGCAGCCGACGCCCGGTCGACTCGGCGGCGCCATCGATGATCTCGAACAGGTCCGCTAGTCGCAGGATGGGAGACTGGCCGTCAAAGCGGGTGTTTGCAGAACGGATGCGCGGGAGCCGTTCCTTGACCCGCAGCGTGCTGAGCTCCGCCCAGGTGAAATCCTCCGTGAACCAGCCGGTGTGCTTCACCCTGTCGACGTGCTTGGTGGTGCGACGGGCGGCGAATTCCGGCCGACCGGCGACATCCGTCGTTGACCCGATTTCGCTTTCGTGCCGCAGAACCAGCACGCCGTCTCGGGTGGGCACGATATCGGGCTCGACCGCGTCGGCCCCCTGCGTGAACGCCAGCTCGTAGGCGGCCCGGGTGTGCTCGGGCCGGTAGCCGCTGGCGCCGCGGTGGCCAATGATCATGGGTTTCATACGACCAGCGTAGCCGCCGCCGTGCGCACGCCGGCCGGCCGAATAAGCCCCGCGGCGGCCCACGGTAGCGGCCGCGGGATTCGTTGAACCCGAAAAGCGCGTGATAAGCAGGAAGGACACACGAGCCACACGCACGCTATATAAGGAGTACGTCTTGACCAGAAGAATCGCCATTCTCGGAGCCGGTCCCAGCGGACTGGCCCAACTGCGCGCCTTCGAAGACGCCCGCCAGCGCGGTGCCGAGAACATTCCCGAGATCGTCTGCTTTGAGAAGCAGGATGACTGGGGCGGCATGTGGAACTACACCTGGCGCACCGGCCTCGACGCCCACGGTGAGCCCGTGCACGGCAGCATGTACCGGTTTCTGTGGAGCAACGGTCCCAAGGAATGTCTCGAATTCGCGGACTACTCCTTCGAGCAGCATTTCGGGCGTGCGATTCCGTCGTATCCGCCCCGCGAGGTGTTGCAGCAGTACATTGTGGGGCGGGTGGAGCAGAGCGACGTGCGCCGGCACATCCGTTTCAATACCGCGGTGCGCGGCGTGGAGTTCGACGACGAAACCTCGATGTTCACGGTGACCGTGATGGACCAGGCCAGCGGCACCCTGGAAAGCAGCGAATTCGACTACGTGATCGTGGCGACGGGCCATTTCAGTACCCCGAACGTGCCCGACTTCACCGGCCTGGCCCAGTTCGCCGGCCGGGTGCTGCACGCCCACGACTTTCGGGACGCCCGCGAATTCGCCGATCAGCGCCTGCTGCTGGTGGGCAGCAGCTATTCCGCCGAAGACATCGGCACGCAGTGCTACAAGTACGGTGCTAGAGAGGTCACCTTCAGCTACCGCAGCAGCCCGCTCGGCCACGACTGGCCCGAAGGCATGTCGGAGGTTCCGCTGCTCACCGGCCTGGTCGGCAACACCGCCACCTTCGTCGACGGCAGCACCCGCGAGGTCGACGCGATCGTGCTCTGCACCGGCTACCAGCACCACTTCCCGTTTTTGCCCGATGACCTGCGGCTGCGCACCAGCAACCGGCTCTACCCGCGCGGCCTGTACAAGGGTGTGGTCTTCGACGCGAACCCGAAGCTGATGTACCTCGGCATGCAGGACCAGTACTTCACCTTCAACATGTTCGATGCGCAGGCCTGGTACGCCCGCGACGTGATCCTCGGCCGCATCGAGCTTCCGGCAGCGGATGCCCGCTCCCGCGACATCGACACCTGGAGCGCCGCCGAGGTGGCCCTCGCCACGGCGTACGCCGAGATCGACTTTCAGGCCGGGTACATTCGCGACCTGCTCGACATGACCGACTACCCCGATTTCGACGTGGAACAGCAGGGCCAACTGTTCAAGGACTGGAAGCAGCACAAGAAGGAGAGCATTCTCGGGTACCGTAACCGCAGCTACGTCTCCACTCTCACCGGCACGCTCGCACCATCGCTGCAGGAGGACTGGCTGAACATTCTCGACGACTCCGCCGAGGCGTTCCTGGCCAATGACTACGGCGTGGTGCCCGCCCTGGCCTGAAAATCGCGCGGCCAGTCGGCGTTGCGGATGCGCTGAATCTCCCGGATCGGGCCCAGCTCGCCCCACTCGTCCAGGCCCAGCCGTGACAGCGGGTCGAGCCGGTCGATGCGGGGATGGCTGCCCTCGATCATCTCCGGCTTGACCGCGGCGTGCAGCACCTCGCCGAAGATCAGCGTGGAGTTGCCCATCGGAATGATCTGGTGCAGCCGGCATTCGAGCGCGCTGGGGGACTCCGCGACGCGCGGCGTCCTCACGGTGAGGCTCGCCTCCCGGGTCAGGCCGGCCCGGTCGAATTCGCTCACCTCGGGGTCGAAGTCGGTGCCGGTCGCGTTGATCTCCTCGAACAGGTCGCGCGGGCTGAAGTTCACCACGAAGTTCTGTGTCGCTTCGATGTTGCGCAGGGTGTCTTTGGCACCGACCGAGGCGAACATGATGATCGGCGGGGCGGTCGAGGCCACCGTGAAGAAGGAGTGCGGGGCCAGATTGTGCACGCCGCTCGCGGAGGTGCTGGAGACCCAGGCGATAGGCCGGGGCACCACGAGCGAGGTCAGCAGTTTGTAGAAATCCCGCGACGGCATCTGGCTGGGGTCAAAGTGGGTGCGCACCCCCCGAGCGTAGCAACTTCGGGTGCGGGGAGGGTGCGCCCGGCCACGCGGCGCGGTACGCGGCAGAGCAGGCCGCCGGCGGCCTGCCGGTCGGCGGGGTGCTGCTACGCCGTGTACGTCGTGGCGGCGTAGTACCTGTCGAGCTGCACGGCGGCGATACGGCCCTTGTCGCTCACCGTTTCGCCGTGCGCGCGCAGCCATTCCCGGGCGGCGGCGAGTTCGGCGCGGTCGTGCACGGGGGTGGCGGCGACCCGGGGGCCGCCGGTGCGCCCGGACTTTCGGGCACTGTCCATGTACGGCTGCAGGCACTCCCTCAGCTGTTGCGCATGTGACGCGCTGAGATCGATCGTGAAACTCTTGCCGTCGAGACTGAAACTCACCGTCTCTTCGGCCGTGCTGCCGTCCAGGTCATCCACCAACATGGTCACTATTTTCTGAGCCAAGACGTCTCCCTCGTAAAGTATCAGGCTGAGCATAGTGGTGTGGCCGCGCGGGCGCAGCCCCCTCAGCCGGGGGGTGTGTGCGGCGGGGAAGCGGATGTTCCGCGCGGCCCGGACCGAAAAAGCACCCGGCTGAACAGAAAGTTCAGGGCGAAAGACAGCGGAATCGAGGCCATCTTGACCAGCAGGGGCACAGCATCCGTCAAGGCCACGACCCACTGGATGAGCGTGGAGAACACCACGATGTTCAGCCCGTACCAGGCGAAGAACAGCACGTAGGTGCTCACCCGGGCTCGCGCCGCGAAGGCGAAACGGGCCACCAGAAAATAGACCACGGTGAGCGCGATCGTGGAGCTGATGGCGTTGGCCTGCCAGGGCAACAGCCCGGCCGCCACGAGCAGGCTGAAGCCGACCAGATCGATGATCAGCCCCACGGCGGACCCGCCGAAGAAATTCCAGAACTGACGCATGCCTTCAGTCTCACCTATCGACGAGCGTGCTCACCTATCGACGAGCGTGCCGCACCGGCTCACTCGCTGACGTTGCTCGCCCGCTGCGCCGGTGCGGGGGTCGCCGTCGTCGCTGCCGGGTGCAGGGGCGGCCGGTTGGCCGGCGCCCGCTGCGGCAGCTTTCCCCGCCGCACCGCGAGCAGCACGAGAACGACGAGAACGACGAGAGCACCCAGCGTCGCGGCCAGGGCCGGTGCGCCACCCGGCCCCACGAGGGGCGTGGCAGGAGGGGCGGACGGCGCCGCAGCCTGAGTGGCGACCAAGAACACGGCCACGGCTGCGCCGCCTACGAAAGCCAGCTGCACGAGCACTGAGAGAACGCTCACCAGTCGTTCCATGGCTGTGGCGCCGAGCGCACGTTCGACCGGGGTGCGGCTCTGCCAGACCAGGTGGCCCTCGGACCAGTCGAAGAACCGGGAGTTGAGCCAGATCAGGGCGGCGGCGAGCAGTGCGATGAGCACGGCCGTTCCGAACGTGCCGCCGAGCAGATCGGGCGCCATCACCGGGGCGACGCCCACCAGCGCGGTGGCCCCGTCTCTGCAGCCGCATTCACCCCAGATCTGCCTCCCCCTCCTCGTCCCTCGCCCCGCAGTCATTCCAAGGAGTCTTCGTGCCGAACCTGGCCCCGCCGCCCCGACCATCCGCCTGGCGTTCGCCCCGCGTGCGGCTGGGCCTGTCGGCGTTCGCGCTGCTGGGGATCGGGGCGGTCGGAACGAGCGCTGCGTTCCAGGACGCTGGCTCCAGCGCGGCCTCTTTCTCTGCCGGCACCGTGTCCGTGGCTGTGTCGGGCGCGAACGGGCCGGTTTCAGCGTCGTACGTAGCCGCGCCCAGCGTTGACGACGAGCTCGTTCCCGGTGGCGCCGGCGTGGTCACGCACCTCGTCGTGCACAACACCGGATCGCTGCCGTTGCAGCTGTCGGCCCTCACGATCGATGTGCTCGGGGGCCCCGTCACCGACGGCGGGCCCGCCGCCCAGCTGCACACGCTCAACTCTCTGCTGCGTCTCACCAGCTCGGGCGGCGAAGCCGGCACCGATGCCGAACGCTGCGCCGCGACGGCCAGCGGCGACGGCAGCGCCGACGCCTTCACCGACGCCGGCACGAACCCGCAGGCCGGAACGATTGCCCCGGGCGAGGCCTGGCGGCTGTGCCTGCGGGTGTTCGTGCCCGCGAGCGTGGTGACCCCCGATGTCGTGAACGTCGAAGATGCCGCGACCATCAGCATCCGCTTCGATGCCGTGCAGGTCGGGGCCGAAGCACGCCGCAGAACTGAAACGACGGAGGGGCGCTCATGAAGCGCGGCTTACGCATCACCCGCGAGATCGCGCTGAGCCTGGGCGCTCTGCTCGGCGTGCTCAGCATCGTCGCTGCGCTCGCAGCAGCCTTCTTCGGCATCACCCCGCTGATCTTTCGGTCGGGTTCCATGTCGCCCACCATTGAGACGGGTGCTCTCGCGCTGGCCCGTGAGGTGCCCGCCAGCGAGATTCGCGTGAACGACGTCGTGAGCGCTTTCAGCCCCGACGGTGCCCGGGTCACCCACCGGGTGGAATCGGTCGAGCCTCAGGCGAACGACGCCGTGTCGCTCGTGATGCGCGGCGACGCCAACGAGGTAGCGGATGCCGAGCCTTACCTCGTGCAGAGCGCCGACCGCATCGTGTGGCACATGAACGGGCTCGGGTTCGTGCTCCAAGAGGCCCAGAAACCGGTCTACATCTTCGGGATCGGCCTACTGGTGGGAGGCATGCTCGCGCTGTCATTGTGGCCGCGCCGCCCGGCCGGGTCTGAGCCCGCGTCACCGGGCGAGGGGGATGCCGACGACGCTCATGGCACGGATACGCATGAGCGTGATCCCGAACGCGAGTCCGTACCCGCCACGGCGGGTGCCCCGCGCGTCGACGACTCCGGCTCGCTGCCATCGCCGCGGGAGTCGGCGCAAGGTGGCGGGCGTTGGGCCGCCCGTGCCGCAGTGATCTGCGTGCTTCCGCTGTTGGGAGCGGCGTTGCTGGGTCCCGCCTCGGGCACTTTGGCCTCGTTCACTGCGTCGACGACGGCCAGTCGCCAGTTGGCCGTTCCCACGGGGATGCAGCCGACCGCGGTGACGTGCACGCTCAAGCCCGATAGTGGGGGACCGAAACCGATGAGCGCGGAGGCGGCCCCCGCCGAGTCAGGTGACGGCCAGCCGGAAAACACCGCGCGGGAAAGCGAGCAGTCGACCGGCGAACCCGCACCAGAGGAATCGGTGCCTGCCGAATCGGCCGTGCCTGCCGAATCGGCCGTGCCCGCAGGATCGGCCGTGCCCGCGGAACCCGCGCCCGCAGAGTCGGCCGAACCTGCTCCGGCCGACGCTGTCGAGCCTGCCGCCGACGAGTCCGCGGCACCCGAATCGGCGGAACCGGTCAGTTCGACCGAGCCTGAGCCGTCGGCAGTGGACGCCGAGCCGACAAACTCCGAGGGGGCGCCCCAGAGCAGCGCGCCGGCCGGATTCCGCACCAGCGCAATGCCGAAGCCCGAGCCCGGAACCCTGGAGGTGCGCTGGGCTGCTCCGGTGGACGGCGCTCCGCAGTCCGGGTATCGGGTCACCGTGCACCTCGCCGAGGAACCCCAGGCCGATGATGCCACGGTGACCGTGAACGGAACGCGGGCCTCGGTCGAGACGAACCTCACGCCGGGACGCACCTACTACCTCACCATCACAGCGGTTCCCTTCGCGAACTGGCACGCCTCGACCCGCACGACACTGATCGTTGGCTCACACGGAGCTGGCTCATGCGCATAAGTCCTGCGATTCTCACCGGTCTCGCCGCGGTCGTCGTGGCCGGAGGAGGCCTGTTCGGCGCGGGGACGGCGTCCGTTGCCGCAGAAACCGGCGACGACACGGGCTTTCTCACCGTGACGGCTTCCCCCGTGGACGCTAACTTCGACAACCTGGCTCCGGGCGATGAGGTGTCGTGGCTGATCACCGTGAGCAACAGCGCCACCTTCGACACGTCGCTGCGGCTGCGGCTGGAATCGACCACTCTTGGCCAGCTCATGACAGATGAGGAATTCGGACTCACCGTGAACCTCGCCGTGTGTGACGAAGCCTGGTCCGTCGCCAAGCGGCCGGTGTGCGAGGGCGGCCACATCGATAACCTCAGCGGACCGCTCGCTCTGGTGCAGGGCGGCTACGAGCTGCCGATCCTGGCATCGGAGTCCCGGGCGCACTACCTGGCTCAAGTCGGCTTCCCGGCCGCGGCCGGCAATGATTTCGCTTTGCTCAGTGACGACCTCGACTTTGAGGTGACCGGCAGCGGGGCTGCCGGTCTGGTCCCGGGTGATGACGGGCCGAGCGGCATGCTGGCCTGGTCGGGCATCACGCTTCTGCCGCTGTTTCTGGGTGGATTGCGCTTGGCATCCGGTGTGGTGCTGGTGATCTCACGCCGCGAGCAGGCCCGCGGCTTGGCCGCCGCCAACCGCCGCGACTATTGAACCGTCTGCGACCCGGGTTGGTCGTGTGGTGGTCTCGGCAGGCTCGACCAGACAATATGTGTGTGGCCAGTTCTTGAGGCTGGGGCCTCCGGAGGCTAGAACGGGGGTTACCAGCTCTCGTTGGAGGAAGGGCTGGCCCGTTCTATTGATGAGGTTTGGAGGCCCCAGATGAGTACTTATCGTAGTGTCGTTGGCTTGGATGTGCATGCCCGATCTGTGTCGGGTTGCGCGCTTGATGAAGCCACTGGCGAAGTTTCTCGGCATCGTTTCGGTGGTGATGTCGGTGAGGTTGTTGCGTGGGTTCGCGGGTTGCCGGGACCGATCCGGGTGGCGTATGAAGCCGGCCCGACAGGGTTCGGGTTGGCCCGGATGTTGAACCGGATCGGCATCGAATGCGTTGTCGTCGCGCCGTCAAAGTTGATGCGGGCCTCGGGCGACAAAGTGAAAACGGATGCCCGCGACGCGTTGCACCTGGCGCGGCTGTTGCGGGTCGGGGAAGTCACCATCGTCGAGGTCCCCAGCGAGGCCCAGGAATGCGTGCGTGACCTCGTCCGGAGCCGGGAGGACTGCCGGCATGACCTCGGCGCGGCCCAGCATCGGCTGTCGAAACTGTTGCTCAGGCGTGGGATCGTGTATTCCGACGGGACAGCATGGACGGGCAAACACGACGCCTGGCTGCGTCGCCAACGCGTCGGGGACCCGTCGTTCCTGAGCGCGTTCGATTCCTACTACGAAGCTGTCGTGCAGACCGCTGCCCGCCGGGCCCGACTGGACAAAGACATCGAAGCGGTCGCCGCGAACTCGGACTACACCCCCATCGTCAACCGGCTGGGCTGCATGGTTGGCATGGCCCCGCTGACCGCGCTGAGCCTGGCCGCTGAGATCCCGGACTGGCACCGCTTCACCGGTAAAACCATTGGCTCCTTCATCGGCTTGGTGCCGTCTGAGTCCTCGTCAGGGTCGACGCGGCGGCTGGGTTCGATCACCAAAACCGGAAACAGTCACCTGCGCCGGCTGTTGATCGAAGCGGCCTGGCTCTATCAAAAGCCCTACAACCCCGGACCACGATCGGTCCTGCAAGCCCGCTGGGCCAAAGCACCCCAAAGCGCGGTCCTCCGCGGCCAAGCCGGCAACAAAAGGTTGAATCAGCAGTGGAAAAAGTTCATCCTGCGCCGCAAACACGGCCCCACCGCTAACGTCGCCATCGCCCGCGAGTTGTCCGGCTGGTGCTGGTCCTTGGCCGTGATGGAGAGCTAACCACCCACCTCTCGAGACTGCTGAACGTCGGCGGGCCAACCGGCCGACACTCACGAGGAGCGAACCCACTCTCTCGCTGTGGGCAACACGCATCACGCGTGTGACGCCCGTTACCAGACCAGTGCACCCGCGCTCCTGTCGAACACGTCGTCCTGCGGTAACCAACCCGCGCATATCAGCCTGACCGTGCGTTGACGCGACTCTCGCCCAACACGCTCGGCCCTTGGCCCACCGATGTTCAGCTCCTCACCACCGCAGCGCCCGCAGCGCAGAATGGCCGATGAGGGATCAAACCGGGAGAAAAGCGCTCCCGCCCCGACCCCTCATCACCCAGTCAAGCACTACGAGCGCTACTCAAAAATGCCCACTTGACAAGAAACAACACATATCAGCAAGTTATGCTCGCTGCCTCGCGCTGGTCGTCTGGTGGTCTCGGCAGGCTCGACCAACGCGTGGGTCGCGCTCGTCGCGGGGCCCTGCTTCGAGCCGCATCCGTCGGTCGAGCTTGTCGACACCACCACAGTCATAAGCGTGGCGCTGTCGACAAGCTCGATCAGCGGGACGTGAGTCAGGTAGCCCGGCGCACTCCTCCCGCCGGTCGCGCACGTGTGCCGCGACCTCGGCACACCGGGGGCTGCTGTATCGTAGACAGGCGTGTCTGCGACACGTACTGCCCCCGTAGCTCAGTGGATAGAGCAGCGGCCTTCTAATCCGCTTGTCGTAGGTTCGATTCCTACCGGGGGCACCGGGA
>JBBQYN010000062.1:0-10324 GCA_038208655.1 Actinomycetales bacterium | reverse complement strand
GCTGCGCCGCCCCGAGATCGGCGCGCTCGTGGCCGCCCTGGGCATCTTCGCCTTCTTCTCCCTGACCACCGAGGTGTTCCTCTCCCCCGCCGGAGTGTCCACCTGGCTGTACTCCGCCAGCCTGTTCGGCATCATGGCCGTTGCCGTGGCGATGCTGATGATCGGCGGCGAGTTCGACCTCTCCGCCGGCGCGATGACCGGAACCACCGGCCTGATCGTGGGCGTGCTGACCACCCAGTGGGGCCTGAACGTATGGCTCGCCATGGTCATCGCCCTGGCGGTGGCTCTGTCCATCGGCGCCGGCAACGCCGTGATCGTCATGAAGACCGGACTGCCCAGCTTCATCGTGACCCTCGCCACCTTCTTCATTCTGCAGGGCATCAACCTGGCGGTGACGAAGATCATCACCGGTTCCGTCGTGATCCAGGGCATGGGCACGGTGCCCATGTTCGATCAGGTGAAGGTGTTCTTCGGGTCGTCGTTCACCCTGTTCGGTATGAACCTCAAAATCGCCGTGGTCTGGTGGCTTCTCGCCATCGTCGTGGCCACCTGGGTGCTCATCCGCACCCGGGCCGGCAACTGGATCTTCGCCGTGGGCGGTCAGCTGCAAAGCTCCCGCCAGGTGGGCGTGCCGGTCATGAACGTGAAGATCGGCCTGTTCATGACCACCGCCGGCGCCGGCTGGCTCGTGGGCATGCTGATGCTCTTCGACGTCTCCACCGTGCAGGCCACCACCGGCATCGGCCAAGAATTCATCTACATCATCTGCGCGGTGGTGGGCGGGAGCCTTCTCACCGGCGGCTATGGATCTGCGATCGGCGCCGCGCTCGGCGCCCTGATCTACGGCATGACCCTGCAGGGCATCGTCTTCGCCCAGTGGGACAACAACTGGCTCAAGGCCTTCCTCGGCGGCATGCTGCTGCTCGCCGTGCTCGTCAATCTGTATGTTCGCAAACGGGCAGGAGTCCGCTCATGAGCCAGGTCACACCATCCGCTGCCCGGACTACCTCGAGCAGCACTAGCATCGGCAGCAGTGCCGGGGCGTCGCCGGGGTCGAGCGCCCCGCCGATTCTGGAGGTGCGCGACATCGGCAAGAGCTACGGCGCCATCCGCGCGCTGCACGGTGTCTCGGCGTCGGTCGGGGTCGGTGAGGTGCTCTGCGTGCTCGGCGACAACGGCGCCGGCAAGAGCACGTTCATCAAGATTTTGGCCGGGGCGCACACCCACACCGAGGGTGAGCTGCTCTCGTACGGGCAGTCGCTCACCTTCACGAGCCCGCGGCACGCGCTTGACCTGGGTATCGCCACGGTCTACCAGGATCTCGCCGTGGTGCCGTTGATGCCGGTGTGGCGCAACTTCTTTCTCGGCTCCGAGATCACCACCGGGTTCGGCCCGTTCCGGTTTCTCGACGTGAAAGGCATGCGCGATATCACCAAGGCCGAACTGGCCAAGATGGGCATCGACCTGCGCGACGTCGACCAGCCCATCGGCACCCTGTCCGGCGGCGAACGCCAGTCAGTGGCCATCGCCCGGGCCGTGTACTTCGGCGCGAAGGTCGTGATTCTCGACGAACCCACCGCGGCGCTCGGCGTGAAGCAGTCCGGGGTGGTGCTCAAGTACATCGCGCAGGCCCGTGACCGCGGCCTCGGGGTGGTGTTCATCACGCACAACCCGCACCACGCCTACCCGGTCGGCGACCGGTTCCTGCTACTCAAACGTGGCACCAGCATCGGCTCGTTCGTCAAGAGTGAGATCAGCATCGAGGAGATGACCGGGCTGATGGCCGGCGGCGCCGAACTGGCCGCGCTGGCTCACGAGCTCGAACGCCGGTAGCGCCGCGCGACGGCGGCGCGCAAGTAGGGTGAAAGCGTGAAAGCTCCCGAACGCGCCGCCGTCATCGACCTCGAGGCGATCCGCCACAACGCCCGCCGGCTGGTCGAGCTGGCCGCTCCGGCGCAGCTGATGGCCGTGGTCAAGGCCGACGGCTACGGTCACGGCGCCGTTCCCGCCGCGCGCGCCGCCCTCGACGGCGGCGCGACCTGGCTCGGCGTAGCGCACATCGACGAGGCCCTCGCCCTGCGCGCCGCCGGCCTCGACGCCCCGTTGCTGGCCTGGCTGCACACCCCCGACAGCGACTTTTCCGCCGCCGTCGCCGCCGACGTGCAGCTGGGCTGCTCCGGCTGGGAACTGCCGCTGATCGTGGCCGCGGCCGAGTCGCAGAACCGAGTCGCCCGCATCCACTTGAAAATCGACACCGGCCTCGGCCGGAACGGCGTCACCCTCGCCGACCTGCCCGCGCTGCTGGCCGAGATGGCCCGGCAGCAGCAGGCCGGACGCATCGAGGTGGTGGGCATCTTCAGCCACCTGGCCGTGGCCGACGAGCCGGAGCGGCCCGAAACCGACCAGCAGCGGGCCGAGTTCCTCGCATCCGTCGCCCTCGCCCGCGCGGCCGGAGCGCACCCCACGCTGCGGCACCTCGCCAACAGCCCCGCTCTTCTCACCCGGCCCGACACCCACTTCGACCTGGTGCGCGCCGGCCTCGCCCTCTACGGGCTCTCCCCCCTGGCCGGCCGCAGCCCGGCGAGCCTCGGACTGCGCCCCGCGATGACCCTCACGACCCGTGTCGCCAACTGCAAACGGGTGCCTGCCGGGCAGGGGGTGTCGTACGGGCTGAACTACCGCACGGCGGCCGAGACCACCCTCGCGCTGATTCCGCTGGGCTATGCCGACGGCGTGCCCCGCATCGCGACCGGCGGCCCGGTGCGGGTGAACGGCGTGACCTACCCCGTCGTGGGCCGCATCGCCATGGACCAGATGGTCATCGACCTCGGCCGCGACGACACCGGGGTGTCGGTGGGCACCGAGGCGGTGCTGTTCGGCTCCGGCGAGAACGGGGAAGCCAGCGCCGACGACTGGGCCGACGCCGCCGGCACCATCAACTACGAAATCGTCACCCGCATCAGCGGCCGGGTGCCGCGGATCTACCGCAACGCCTGACCCGGGGCCGGTCCCGTTCCCCGGCGCCGTGGTGTCGATTTTCTGCAGCTGACAGCGCGCGACCCCCGCCACGGGCCGTGCCGCCCGCTCAGCTGTAGGTTTTCGACATCATCCCTGGCCGGGCATCCGCAGCCGGTCAGAGCCGCAGCCGGCCGGCCCAGCGCTGCGCCTTCATGGCCAGGTGCAGCTCGAGCCGCACGGCGCCGTCGAGTGGGTCAACACCAATCAGCGAACGGATGCGTCCCAGCCGGTTGTACACGCTGGTGCGGTGCAAATGCAGCGCGTCGGCCACCTGCACCACCGATCCGGTGTCATAGAGCAGTTCCAAGACGGGCACGAGTTCGCCGTTGCGGTCCGCCTCCTGCAGCTCGGCGAACAGAACGGATCCGCCCCAGCCCGCCAGGCTCGCCCCGGCCAGACTCGTGCCGGCCAGACTCATCCCGGCCAGGTACTGGTACACCCCGATGCCGCGGTAGGCGACCACCCCGCCGAGATGGTCGTCGACCCAGGCGGCCTGCACCGCGCTCTTGCTCTGCGCGTAGGCGTGCGCGAGGCGGCGCAGATCGCCGAACGGCTCGCTGAGCCCGCACAAGTCCGGCTGTTCCGGGTGCGGTCCGCGCCGGGACACCTCCACGCCGAAGCGGCGCAGAATCTCGGCCGCGTCGGCATCCGTCACATCATCGCGCAGCAGCAGCACCGCATGGGTGTCGGTGCCGGCCGCGAACAGCACCCCGGGAATGCCGACGGTGGCCTCCAGTGCCGACAGCCGCTGCAGCAGGTCGCGCTCGAGAGCCTCCCGCTCGGCGCCGCGGCTCTGCGCGACCGCGGCCGCTTCGATGCCCGCGCGTTCGACGAGCGTGGCCAGCCGCCACGGCCCGCGACCGCGCACGGCCGGCCAGCCGAGCAGGGCGTCGAGGGCGTGCGGCTCGCCCGCGCAGGCCGCCAGGAACTGGGCGCCGCGGCCGCGGGACTCATCGGATTCCGCGAACGTGCGGGTCAGCAACAGCTCAGCGAGGGCGTCGAGGTCGGCGCGCACGGCCCGCAGTTCGGTGAGAATGCCCGCCGCCGACGGTTCCTCGGCACCCTGCAGCACCCAGAGGTAGCCCACCCGAAAGCCGCGCGCCAGCAGCGGCACGCAGACCCGAGCCAGCATGCCCAGCTCGGGGTTTGCCGGCACCGGCACCGGACGCACCGCTGCGGCGATGCCGTGGCTGAGCTGCCACGCGCTCACGTCGGGCGGCACCACCTTGGTGAGCAGAAAGTTGGTGCGCACCCGGTCGACCGCGTGCTGGTGGCTGCTGTACGCCAGCAGCAGCCCGTCGAGGTCTTCAAGCGACAGGCCGCGGCCCAGCCGATCGGCGATCTGCGCGACCGCGCGGTCGAGGCTGGCGGCATCCATACCTCAGTGTAAATCCACGTCGCGGCATGATCGGGTTGCCGGTCACCGATCCTCGCGCCCGCGCCGGCGGCATCCGCGTACGAACGGTCGGCGACACTTGCCGCGTTCTGACTCGACAGATGTCGAGCCTTAGCACGACGGATGCCGCTCCCTGGCTGGCCGAAGCCTGCGCGCCTGCCCGCACCTCCCGGCCCCGGGCTGAAAACCGGGTTTACCGTAAGGTGTCGCCCGATCCGGACGATCCCCGCCCCACCGCACCCGAGGAGTCACCCGTGATCATTGGCGTTCCGACCGAAATCAAGAACAACGAATTCCGCGTGGCCATCACCCCCGCCGGAGTGCACGAGTTCACGCTGCGCGGCCACACCGTTCTCGTGCAGGCCGGTGCCGGCGTCGCATCCGGTTTCACGGATGACGCCTACCGCACCGCCGGGGCCACCCTCGTTCCCACCTCGGTCGACGTCTGGGCCGCAGCCGACATGGTCATGAAGGTGAAAGAGCCGATCACGGCGGAGTACGTGCACTTTCGCGCGGGCCTGATCCTGTTCACCTACCTGCACCTGGCCGCCGAACCCGCGCTGGCCACCGCGCTGCTCGAGGCCGGCGTCACCGCCATCGCCTACGAAACCGTGCAGAAGGCCGACCGGTCACTGCCGCTGCTGGCCCCGATGAGCGAGGTCGCCGGGCGATTGGCCGTTCAGGTCGGTGCGCAGTCGATGACCCGCCCCGCCGGCGGCCCCGGCATTCTGATGGGCGGCGTGCCCGGCGTGCGCGCCGCGAAGGTCACCGTGATCGGCGCCGGCGTCGCCGGGTCGAACGCCGCCGCGATGGCCATCGGCATGGGCGCCGACGTGACCATTCTCGACATCAACATCGACCGGCTGCGGGAACTCGACGCCCAGTACGCCGGACGCCTGAAGACCCTCGCGTCCAACGCCTACGAGATCGACCGGGCGGTGATCGAGGCCGACCTCGTGATCGGTTCCGTGCTGATCCCGGGAGCCAAGGCCCCGAAGCTCGTCACCGACGAGATGGTGTCACGCATGAAGCCCGGCTCGGTGCTCGTAGACATCGCCGTGGACCAGGGCGGCTGTTTCGAGGGCACCCACGCCACCACGCACGAAGACCCCACCTTCGCCGTGCACGGCTCAATCTTCTACTGCGTGGCCAACATGCCCGGCGCGGTACCGCAGACCTCGACCCTCGCGTTGACCAACGTCACGATGCCCTACGCGCTGTCCATCGCCGACCGGGGCGTGCGGGCCGCGTTCGAGCGTGACGCGGCTCTCGCCGCCGGACTCAACATCGCCGCCGGGCACGTCACCAACGCCTTCGTGGGCGTGGCGCTCGACCTGCCGCTGGCGCACTGGACCGACCTCATGGCGGATGCCCCGGCGCTCGTCTCCGCGTAGCCCGCAGCCTCGCGGTGCGGTCCTCACTCAGGCGCCCAACCCCACACTGATCGAGACACCCCGCGCTGATCGAGCCTGTCGAGATCCCCACTGACCAACGTGAGGTCTGCACCGCACCTTGGACGTATGGCGGTCTCGACTCGCGAGTCAACCGGATGCTCCTCGCCGGCCGAAGCGCACGGTTCAGTGCGTGAAGTGGGACTCCTGCAGCTCGAACACCGGAGTGTCCAGCCCCTCCATCCGTGCCTTGATCTGCAGCGCGAGGTAGTGGGAGTAGTGCCGGCTCTGGTGCAGGTTGCCGCCGTGAATCCAGAGCTGCTGCACGTTCGTGGGCTTCCACATGTTGCGCAGCTCCCCCTCCCACGGCCCCGGATCCTTCGGTGTGTCCGAACCGTAGCCCCAGCACCGGCCCACCTGGTCGGCGACCTCCGGCGACACGAGGTCGGCCAGCCATCCGTTCATCGACCCGTACCCGGTGGCGTACACGATGAGGTCGGCCGGCAGCATTGACCCGTCGGCCATCACGACCGAATCGGGCGTGATCGACGCAAGCTGCCCCGACTTCACCGACACCCGACCGTCGATGAGCAGCTGCGACGCACCCACGTCGATGTAGTAGCCGGAACCGCGGCGCAGGTACTTCAGGAACAGACCCGAACCATCCGTGCCGAAATCGAGGTCGAACCCCACCGCGGCGAGCTTGGCGTAGAAATCGGCGTCGCGCTCGGCCATCTGCTCGTAGACCGGAATCTGCGCGGCGGGCAGGATGCGGTACGGCAGTGACGCGAACAGCAGGTCGGCCTTCTCAGTGGTCACCCCGTTGGCGAGCGCCTGCTCGGAGTACAGCCCGCCGAGCGCGAGGTCCATCAGCGCGTCGCTGCGTGCGATGTGGGTGGAGGAGCGCTGCACCATGGTGACCGCGGCGCCGTTCTCCCACAGGTCGGCGCAGATGTCGTGCGCGGAGTTGTTCGAGCCGATCACGACGGCCTTCTTGCCCGTCCAATCCCCACCGCCCGCGTGCTTCGACGAGTGGTGCTGCTGGCCGAGGAAGGTCTTCGCTCCCTCGAAGACCGGCGTGTTGGGGTAGCCGGAGACCCCCAGCGCGAAGACGAGCTGCTTGGGGCGCAGCGTCACGGGCGTTCCCTCCCGCACGACCTGCACGACCCATTCCTGGGCCTCCTCGTCGAAGTGCGCCTTTGTGCACTCGGTGCTCGACCAGTAGTTCAGCTCCATGATGCGGGTGTAGTACTCGAGCCAGTCGCCGATTTTGTCTTTCGAGGCGAAGACCGGCCAGTCTTCGGGAAACTTCAGGTACGGCAGGTGGTCGTACCAGACCGGGTCGTGCAGGTGCAGGGACTTGTAGCGGTTGCGCCACGAGTCACCGGGCCGGGCGTTCTTCTCGATCACGATGGTGGGAACACCGAGCCGGCGCATCCGCGCCGCCAGCCCGATGCCGCCCTGCCCGCCGCCCACGATCACGCAGTACGGCTGCTCCTCGTAGCCGAGCCGTGCCTCACGCTCCTCTTTTTTCTCGAGCCACGACTGGCGGCCCTTCTCGATCACGTGCGAGACGCCGGTCTCCCGGGTGGCGTTCTTCTTCTCCTCGAAGCCCTTGAGTTCCTGCATCGTGGTGAGGATGGTCCAGCATTTGCCGCCCCGCAACCGCAGATGCGCGTAGCCGCGGGCCTGCGCGGTCTCGAAGTTCACCCAGGCTTCGGCGTCGGCGGCCGTGCCGGTGGCGGGTTCGGAGAGCACCCACCCGCTGGGCTTGACGCTGTCGAGGGTGGCCGTGAGCATCCGCTCGATGTCGGCCTTGCCTTCGAGGGTCTTGAGGTTCCACGTGAACGAGACGAAGTCCCGCCAGTAGCAGTCATCCTCGAACAGGTCGAGCGCCGCAGCCACGTCGCTGGCCCGCAGGGCACGGTCAAGCTCGGCCAGCCAAGCCTGTACGACGTCGCTGACTGATTCAGTGGTGCTGGCTGATTCGGTGGTGCTGGCTGATTCGGTGGTGCTGGGTGATTCAGGCATATTCACTCCTTTGTGTGCGCTGATCGGGATCCGCTGAGGCCGCGACGATACGATGGCCCCGTCGCGCTGATTCGAGCGCGATCCACTGAACCTCAGTACACGGCCTCGAGGGTTACATAGGCGTTACACCTTCGGCGGGCTGGCATCCGTCGAACGTCGAAGGAGACAGCGCATGGCACAGGCCCACCCGGCAATGCCGCCGGAGCTGCGGTTTTCCTCGCCGCTCGAATATGACCGGATGCTGCGCGCGGCCCACGAGCAAACCCTCGCCGGAGCCCCGCAGCCGGGTATCTCCGCCGCGGTACAGCAGTCCTGGCGGCGTTCCCTCGCCGCGGGGATCGACCCGGACGCGCACCTGCCGCGGCATCTGCACGAGGTGAGCGAGGTGGTGTCGCTGCGGCGCGAACACCGCTTGCAGGCGGTGATGCCGGCCCTGAGCGAACTTCTCGCCGACGAGAGCAGCGGCGGGCAGCACCTGCTGGTGATGGCCGACGCCGGCGGGGAAGTCCTCTGGCGTGTCGGCAGCGCGAACGTGCTGCGCCGCGCCGACCAACTCGAATTCGTGGAGGGCGCCGATTGGTCCGAAACCGGCATCGGCACGAACGCGATCAGTGAAGCGGTGCGGAACGGGCGCACGGCGCAGCTGTTCTCGGCCGAGCACCTCGTGCGCACGCACCATGAGTGGGTGTGCACGGCATCGCCGATCCGAGACCCCTCCAGCGGGCTCGTGCTCGGGGTGCTCACGGTGTCGGGTCCGCTGAACACGGTGTCGGTCGACACCGTGCGCATGGTCACGGTGGGCGTACGCCTGGCCGAGGAGCTGCTGCGCTCGCAGCCGCCAACCCCGCGATCGCAGCCGGTGCCGACGCCCGGGCTGGTGTCGCTGGAATTCCTCGGCGGGTCACCCGCACTGATCGGTGCTGACGGGCAACGCCGACCGCTGTCGTTGCGCCGCGCCGAGATTCTGGCCCTGCTCGACTCGCGGGCGCGCGGTTTCACCGCGGACGAGCTCGCCTACGCGGTGCACGGCGAAACCGGAGCGGCCTCCACCATTCGCATCGAGATGCATCGCATCCGGTCAATTCTGGGCAGCCTGCTGCACTCGAGTCCCTACAGACTGGCAGCGGCCGCGCAGGGAGTGTCCGACGTGGCCCGGGTGCTGCGGCTGGTTCGGGAGGGCCGGGCGTCGGCGGCGCTGGACCTGTATTCGGCGCCGCTGCTGGAGCGGTCCACCGCGCGCGCCGTCGAGCCGCTGCGGGCGGAGCTGAGCAGCGCGGTCGGCGCGCTCGTGCGGGTGAGCGGTGACGCCCACCTGATTCGGCGGTGGTGCGCCACCGAGATGGGGTGCGGCGACGCGGCTGCGGTGCGGCAACTGGGTCGATTGACCAGCCTGGCCGACCCCGGATATCTGGCGTTGCGCGCCCGGCTGGAGCGCGTGGACCGCGAGGCCGGCGTGTGAGCGAAGCGGGACCGGCGATCCCGCCTCGCCGGTCGAGACCCGGCAGCAGGCCGGCGGGTCAGGGCAGGGCGGCGCGCAGAATCTCCACGGCCGATGGGCCCAACGGCCAGGTCGGAATGAACGGCAACATGACCCCGGCGACCGCGAGCATCGAGCCGATCGCGCCCAGGCCGCGCCGACGCCGGCGGGCGTGACCAACCTCGTCGGTGAGCAGCTGGTAGCGCTCGCGGAGGACATCCGGTTCGATGCTCGGCAGTGCGTCCCACGTGTCGGGGTCGTCAATGATGGCCACGAGCGTCTGACGCTCGTCGGGACCGAGCACCGGAGGCAGGCTGAGCAACCAACGACGCAGCTCGGCGGCGGTGAGCACTTTTACCTGCGCGGGCTTCTCGTGAATGGTGATGCTCTTGGCCCGCACACAGGCCACGACCGGGCGAACGGATGCCCGCAGCGCCATGTGATCGCGCAGCACCCGGGTGAGGCGCAGCGCATCGGATTCCGCATCACGAATGTCGGCGTGTTTGGTATTTCCAACCGTCATGGTGCGGTGCGAGACGACGACCTTCTGACCGACGAAGGTGCGGGTGGTCACGGCGAAGATGCCGGCCGGGCCGACCAGCAGATGATCGACTCCTCGGTCCCGCAAGGTGCGGGGCAGAGCGTGGAACACGGTCCACTGCCGGGGAAGCTCCGCCAGCATACGGGCCACGGCCAGCTCACCCTGCGCACCGACGAACCACGGTTCACTCTGCGCCCCGAGCGGCGACCGGCCCACGACCCGGCCCAGCAGCGACCGCGGCTGAACGAGCTCTTGCTCAAGGAGCAAAACCTCCATCACGGACTGGGCGGGCAATCGCTCCCGCATTGTGTGCGTCTGGCGCATAGTCCTCCTTTACCACCTCGAAGATAGCGAGACTCGCCGGTTCCGCGCAGCCCCTGTACGGGGGCGTGGACAATTATTCAGACCGTGATTCTCCAGCCCGTTCGGGGGGCTTTTTCCGCTCGCTCGCGTAGTCTGAAGGCACAAAC
>JBBQYN010000061.1:0-10534 GCA_038208655.1 Actinomycetales bacterium | reverse complement strand
GAGGCTGCCGGGTCAGCGCCATCGACGACGGCTGCGACGTCATCGACCTGCACCGTCACAGGGACGGTGACGTAGCCGTTTCCCTCAGCCGGCGCCTCGTTGTACTCATTGGTGGCCAAGATCTCAGGCCAGGCGTCGGTGTTTGTCTCGCCGATACTGAACGTCCACACCGAGTCGGAGGAGTGCTTGCCCGCAGTGCTCGTGGGGAACGGGTTGGTGCGGGTGCCGAGCTTGGCGGCGGATGCATCCTCGGTCGCTTCCGCGTCCTCTGCTTCCGCTGCTTTCTCCGTGGCCGTGGTGGGAGGCTCAGCACTGGCCTTCGGCTCGATCTCGCCCTCGACGGGGCCGGAACAGTCATGTTCTGCGGGCCCGATCATCTGAGACTGCACAATGACAGGTGGAAGGTGAAACGCACACGCACTGCGGGTGTGGACACGTACTGGCTGATCCCGCCAGAGTCTGCGGACCCGAGCCGCACGCCGATCCGGCTGCGCAGCAAATCCCCCTTGAAGCTCGGGTCGCCGTTCCGAGCCACAGCACGCTGATCGAGCCACCCCACGCTGATCGAGCTCGTCGAGATCACCACTGACCAACGCGAGCAGACAGCCTCACGCTGGTCGTATGGCGGTCTCGGCAAGCTCGACCAACGAGCCATGCCCGCTGCCTCACGCTGGTCGTATGGCGGTCTCGACGGGCTCGACCAACGAGCTATGCTCGCCGACTTGCGGTGGTCGTGTGGCGGTCTCGGCAAGCTCGACCAACGAGCGCGGCGCCAGCAACGTGGACGAGAACCAGTGGTGGATTCAGGGTGATATTCCCGATCACGCTTAGCTGCAGGTCTTCGAGACCCCGTGGACCCTCGTGGGACCGGTGATGGCCAGCGACACACCGCAGGAGCCGGCCCGGCACCTCCTGCCAGCTCTCGAGGTCACGGCCCGCCTGGCCGAGCCGTAGACAGCGATACCGGCAGGGCGGGCAGGCTCGGCGCCGAGATCGATTCGGGTGTGGCGGCTACCAGCGGTAGTCGAGGAACTTTCCGTCGAGGGTCACGACGACCCGGTCGCCGTCGGGGTGCGGGCGTCGGGCGATGTCGATCGAGAAGTTGATGGCACTCATGATGCCGTCTCCGAATTCCTCGTGAATCAGCTCCTTGAGTGCTGGACCGTACACCGAGATGGCCTCGTGGAAGCGGTAAATGGTGGGGTCGGCGGCCGCCACGGGGTCGCCGCCGCGGTAGGGCTGATCCTGCAGGGCCACAATCACGTCGTCGCCCAGCTCCAGAAGTTCGCCGGCCCGCATTGCCTGCTCGGCGCTCAGCGGGTGCTGGCCGAGCAGTGCTGCGGTGCTCCAGACCACGGGGGCATCCAGCAGCGCCGCCAGCTCGGCCCAGGTGAGACCTGCCCGCACGCGTGCGGCGCGCACAATGGCGCCAGCCTCGATCTTGGTCAGGGGGAGTGCTGTGTTGGCGTTCATGGGTGTGTCTCCTTGTGCGTGGTGAGGGCTAATGATATTACCGGGTTTACCGGGTTCACCAGGTTCAGTGGGGTGGGATCGAATCAGGCGTCGGTCTTGACCGGGGCCTTCCGCGCGGCTGCCGGGCGGGGCATTCGCTCACGGCCGGTGCGAGCGTGCGTCGAGAACAGCACCAGGCCCACGAATGTAAGGCCGCCGACGAGGTTACCTAGAACCGTGGGGATCTCGTTCCAAATCAGGTAGTCGCTGAGGGTGAAGTCGCCGCCAAGCATGAGTCCGGACGGGAACAGGAACATGTTCACGACCGAGTGCTCGAACCCCATGTAGAAGAACACGATGATCGGCATCCACATGGCCATGATCTTTCCTGGCACGCTTGTGGAGATCATGGCGCCCACAACCCCGGTCGAGACCATCCAGTTGCACAGCATCGCGCGGACGAAGATGGTGAGCATGCCCGCGGCGCCGTGTTCGGCGTATCCGAGGGTGCGCTCCTCGCCGATCTCGCCGAGGCGCACCCCGACCTCACTGGGGCTGACCGAGAACCCGTAGGTGAAGATGATCGCCATCATGACGGCTACCGTGAGGGCGCCGAGGAAGTTGCCGACGAAGACCAGGCCCCAGTTGCGCAGTATGGAGAGCCAGGTGACCCCGGGCCGGCGGTCGAGCAGTGCCAGGGGGACCAGCGTGAAGACGCCGGTGAGCAGGTCGAACCCGAGCAGGTAAATGAGACAGAACCCCACGGGGAACAGCAGCGCACCAACCAGGGCGCTGCCCGTTTGCACCGTGATGGTCACCGCGAAAGCCGCGGCGAGGGCTAGGATCGCCCCGCCCATGTACGAGCGCATGAGGGTGTCCCGGGTCGACATCACCGCCTTGGCCTGCCCGGCGTCGATCATCTTGGTGACGAAGTCGGGTGGGCTCACGTAAGACATGCAACTCGTTCCGGTGGGTGTGCGGGCTGACGCCTGCCAGGAGGGGGTACTTCATGGTCTGGGTGCCGCGTTTCGCCGAGGTAAAAACCGAGTTTCCGATCGGTGACGTTGTGCTCACGGCGGGAGGGGCATGTGTGTGTGCCGCACGACCGGACACCGGGATCGCGTGATCAACATAGATGTTGACAAAGGGGGGAGATCTGCTTAGGTTGAAAGCACCAACGGGCACGCCGCCGGCAGCCACGGACAAGGACGTGATCGTGATCGGTCAACCAGCCCCAAAGTCGGGTGTGAACGCGCAGACTGCGGCGCTGCTGGAGCTCTTCGAGAGCCAGGGAGCGCAGCCGTTCGAGCGCATCGGCCTGTTGCGCACACGCCGGGTGGTCGGCCTTGCGGTCGGGCTGCAGGGGGAGCGTTCCCCCGTCGGGGCCGTGCGGGACCTGCTCATCGACGGGCCCGACGGTCGCGTCCCCGTGCGCGTGTACAGTCCCGAAACTCCCGATGCCCGTCGCGTGCTGATCGTGTACCTGCACGGTGGCGGATGGTCGACCGGTTCTGTGGATGTCGCTGACCGCCCGGTGCGGATGCTGGCGGCCGCGACGGGCGCGACGATCGCCTCGGTCGACTATCGGCTCGCCCCGGAGACGCCGTTCCCCGGCCCTCTTGAGGACTGTTACGCGGCGGTGCAGTGGCTCGCGGAACGTGCGGCCGACCTCGGTGTCGACCCGCGTCGCATCGTGATCGTCGGCGACAGCGCGGGTGCCAACCTGGCCGCGGCCACCGCCCTGCTCAGCAAGGAGCGCGGCGGTCACCCGATCGCCCATCAGGTGCTGTTGTATCCCTGCCTGCTTCCCGCGCGGGGAAGCCCCTTCGATTCCTACCGTGACAACGCGTCGGGCTATTCGCTCACGGCCGCGACCATGGCATGGTTCTGGAGTCTGTACCTGCGCCACGAGTCCGACGGCGACAACCCTCTCGCGGCCCCGCTGCGAGCCGAGGACCTCTCCGGCCTCCCGTCGGCGACGGTGGTGACCGCCCAGTTCGACCCCCTGCGCGACGAAGGGCGGGCGTACGCGGCCCGCCTGAAGGCTGCCGGAGTCGACACGGAATTGGTCGAATACGCCGGCACGATCCACGGCTTCTTCTGGATGGCCGGGCATCTTGAACAGGCCACCCAGGTCGCCGCGGCCATCGGCGCCGTGCTCGACGGTCGATTCTCGCCGCTGCCGCTGACGCTGCCGCTGGCGCTGCCGGCCTAAGTTCACCGAGCCGTGAGGGTGGCATCCGATTCCGGGGGGAATCGGATGCCACCCTCACGGCTCGGCGGGCACCGCCCGGTCTAGGCCGGGATGATGTTCGCGCTCGTGAAGATCGACTTGTATTCGAGGTAGGCGTTGATGGCCTCGGGGCCGAGTTCGCGGCCCAGCCCGCTGTCCTTCATGCCGCCGAACGGTGAGCCGAGGTCGACGACGTAGTAGTTGACGCCGATTGTTCCGGTGCGCACGCGGCGGGCGAGGTCGATGCCACGCTGCTCATCGGTCGTCCACACGGAGCCGCCGAGACCGTAGTTGCTGTCGTTGGCGATGCGCACGGCGTCATCATCGTCGTCGAACGGGATGATGGCCATCACCGGCCCGAACACCTCTTCGCGGGCGAGCGCGTCGGAGTTCTTGACATCGGCGAAGACCGTCGGCTCGACGAACCAGCCGCGGCTCTGGTCAGACGACCGGTTGCCGCCGAACACGAGTCGGGCGTCGCTGTGGCGCGCACGGTCGATGTGGCCCATGACGCGCCCGAGGTGCTCTTCGCTGGCCATCGGGCCGAGGGTCACTGCGGAGTCCAGCGGGTTGCCCACGACCATGTCCCGCGCGAAGCCGGCGACCGCGTCGACCACCTCGTTGTAGCGCGAGCGGGGTGCCAGAATGCGCGTCTGGTTGGTGCAGGTCTGTCCGTTGTTCATGAACGAGGACATGGCCAGTCCGCCGACGAAGGTGTCGATGTCGCCGTCGTCGAGGAAGACGGATGCCGATTTGCCGCCCAATTCGAGGCTGACGCGGCGGAGCAGTCGGCCGCATTCGGCGCCGATGGCCCGCCCGGTGGCGGTGGATCCGGTGAACGCGATCTTGTCGACGTCGGGGTGGGAGACGAGGGCTTCACCCGCGTCGCGGCCGCCGAGCACGATGTTGAGCACGCCGGCGGGAAGGCCTGCCTCGAGGGCGGCGTCGGCGAGAATGTAGGAGTCGAGAGCGGTTTCGGGGGACGGCTTGAGCACCACGGTGCACCCGGCGGCCAGCGCGGGGGCGATCTTCATCATCGCGAGGGTCAGCGGGTAGTTCCAGGCGGTGATCGCCCCGACCACCCCGACGGGCTCCCGGCGCACGATGGTCGCCCCCATCAGACTCGGGCGGATCTCCTCAAGCGGCAGGGTCGTGATGATTTCGGCGTACATCTGCAACAGACCGCCGGGCGCCGCGCCGTTGAAACCCAGCGACAGTCCGATCGGCATGCCGTTCTCCTGGCTGACCAGTTTGCTCGTGCCCTCCGCTCGGGCGTTGAGGGCGTCCGCGAAGCGGTGCATGACCGCCGCGCGTTCCGCCGCCGAGGTGCGGCCCCACGGACCGCGGTCGAGGGCCTCGCGGGCGGCGCGCACAGCCGCGTCTATGTCGGCCGCCGTGCCCAGCGCGGCCGTGCCCAGGGGGATCTCGGTGGCCGCTTCGAGCGACCTCATGGTTTCGGAACCCTGGGGCTGCACCCATTCGCCACCTATGAAGAAACGCGTACGGTCGAGATCGGTCGTGGACAGGGTGTCGGTCATGATGCCTCCATTGGCATAGTGTGCACGTGTCCGCAGTCTCGAATTCGGCTTCATCGGGGAATGATCGCTGCGGTGATATCAGCGTGCCAGTGACACCTTCGCATGTCAACATATTTGTTGACTGGCCCTGCTCTGACGCCGAGAGTCATGGCCGTCGTTCCCTAATGCATGGCAGGGTCCGAAGTCAAATCCCACACTGGGGGTTCGCAGACCGGGGTCGGCTTTAGGTGGTTGCACTTTGCCGGGCAACAATAAAGCATGATCACCCTCGATGAGACCCTGGAATTTGAGCATGTCATCGACCGTTTGGCGGAGCAATTCTCCGAGCAGCCGCGTCAGATCATTGCCGGGGTCGTGGCCGAGGAGTACGCCCGCTTGGAAGGCTGCGCCGTGCGCGCCTACGTTTCGGTGCTGGTGCAGCGGGCGAGCCGCGATCGCTTGAGCGGCCGCAGGCGTCGGGCAGTCGACCTCGCGCAGCGCGTGAGCAGACAGGCCTGACCCGGCACGGCAGCATGGAGCCGACGTCTTACGGCGCGGCGACCGGCAGCAGCGTGGGGCGTTTGGCGGTGCGGCCGTCGCCGGAGGAACGCCCGGTCAGGCGACGCCCGATCCACGGCATCACGTGCTCGCGGTAATACGCGGGGGTGCGCACCTGGCTGGCCGGGGTGGCGGCGGTGATCTCGGCCGCCGGAACGGGCAGGCCGAGTGCGTTGAACACGTTGGCCGCGACCCGGGCATGGCCCCGCGAATTCAGGTGTATGCGGTCCTCGGACCAGAACCGTAGCTCGGCCAGTTCGGGGTCGGCCCAGTTGTCGACGAAGGTGATGCCGGGGCGAACAAAGGCGTCGCGGCAAGCCTGGGTGAATCTGTCGCCGCGCCGCCCGATGAGCGAGCCCAGTGGCAGGTGCCGGGTGGGATTAGCCCCCACGAGCACCAACACGTGCACGCCCTGAGCCTCGGCACGGTCGACAACGCGGTGCATGTGGCCCACGACCTCGCTCATCTGCACGCGCGGGCGCATCACGTCGTTGCCACCGCCGCAGACCGAGAGCAGGTCGGGACGCAGCGCCAGCGCGGCGTCGAGCTGGCCGTCCACGATCGGGCCGAGGAGTTTGCCGCGGATGGCCAGGTTGGCGTAAGAAAATGGATCCGACTCGGCGTCGCCCGGGCTGGTCGGCGCGTTGGGTCTGCCAGGTTCGCGCCGGGCAGCGGATGCGGCGGCGAGCCCTAGTGCCACCAGGTCGGCCCAGCCGCGCAGGCCGCCGTCGGGCCGTACATCACCGACGCCTTCGGTGAAACTATCGCCCATCGCCACGTAGCGTTCAAACATCGGTACCCCTGACTACTGAGGTTGCCCGGACGGCCGCCAGGGGATGTTACTCCTGGGGCAGGCCGAGGCGCTTGGAGATGGCGTCGCGGGCCTGCTGGGCGGCCCGGCGCACGTCCTTCTCGGGGTCGCGCAGGCGCACGGCGATGGTGTCGAAGTTCTCGGGGGTGCCCTGCGCGGCGAGGGCGTGCAGCGCCGCGGCGCGCACCCGCGGGATCTCGTCGGTGGTCAGGCGCACGAGCTTGGGCACGACCTGCAGATCGCGCAGCAGCACGACCTTGGCGCACATCTCGCGCACCCGCCAGGCCTGGTTGTTCAGGCCCACCACGATGTACGGCGCGGCAGATTCGTTCCAGACGTGCAGGAACGCGCGGGCGCCCCACAGCTCGGGCCAGTACAGGGCGGGGGCGCCGTCGAGAATGCCGAGGGCGTGGCGTCCGCCGGCGTACATGAGAAAGTCCTTGCCGGCGTTCTTGCCGCGCAGCAGGGCGATGGAGTTGTCGATGACGGCCGTTTCGCCGTAGTGCGCAATGGCGGCGTTCAGGCGCTCAGCCGTGGGCAGGTCGATCGGAAGGTCGGGGTGCGGAGTCAGTTTGTTATGCATAGCAGTACCAAACTACCTCCCGCGGGCGCTTACCCGCCTGTTCCCGCCGCAACTCTGCTGCAACTCGGCTGTGGCCGCGACGAAAACCGGATGATTTGACGTGTTCTACGCGAGTGCCGGATGTTTTGGAAATCATTCGCCGCGGCATCCGGTTTTGGTTATGAGCTCAGACCGCGAGGGCCGGCAGGGCTGGCGCGTCCGGCGCGAGCTCACGCTCGAAGCCGAAAGCGCTGTCGAAAATGCCGTAGTTGCCGATGTCGGCGTAGCCCATGCTGCGGTACAGCGCGATGGCCTCGGGCTGCAGATAGCCGGTTTCGAGGCGCACCCGGGCGTAGCCGAGTTCGGCCGCGAAGTCTTCGAGAGCGTTCAGCACGGTGCTGGCGTGGCCCTGACGGCGAAAATCGGGGCTGGTCCACATGCGCTTGACTTCGGCGGTTCCGGGCGCGAAGCAACGGATGCCGCCGCCGGCGACGGTCTGCCCCTCGTGCAGGAGCACCACGAAGCCGCCCAGGGGTGGGTCGAATTCCTCGGCGCCCACGTCGTAGGCGGTGTCGCCGGAACCGGCGCCGTAGCGGGCGTCGTATTCCCGGTGCAGGTCGGCGAGCAGGGGAGAGACTTCGGGGTCGGTCAGACGCACACGTACGATTTTCACTCGATCCAGTCTGCCTGATCAGGCTGGGAGCCCGCTGGTGTGCCGGGGCTGGCGCCGGGGCCGGTGGCGGAGCGGCCGGGTGCCGCGAGGCGCCCGCCGGTACACTGGGCGGGTGTCAGTAAACCCCGAACTTCAGGGGCGGGTATTCCCGCCGGTGCCGCCCTATCTGGTGGCTCGTGAAAAGGTGCGCGAGTTCGCGCGCGCCGTTTTCGCGACCAACCCGATCAACCACGACCCCGCCGCCGCCCGCGCGGCCGGCTACGCCGACGTCGTGGCACCGCCCACGTTCGCCGTGGTCGTGCAGGAGGCCACGCTGCAGCAGCTGCTCAGCGAGCCCGACGCCGGCATCGACTTCACCCGCGTCGTGCACGGCGACCAGCGGTTCACGTTCAGCCGCCCCATCGTGGCCGGCGACGAACTCACCGCCACGCTGACCGTGGCGAGCATCAAGACCCTCGGCGGCCACGCCATGGTCACGGCCGAGTCCCGCATGGTGGACGCCGCCGGCGACCATGTCGTGACCGCGATTTCCACGCTCGTTGTACGGGGAGACGAATGACGCCCGCAGCCGCCATCACTACGCCGATCTGGGCCGAGCTGACCGTGGGGGAAGTTGTGGCCGGGGCGAGTTACCCGCTGCAGCGCGATTCCCTCGTGCGGTACGCCGGGGCATCCGGTGATTTCAACCCCATTCACTACCGCGACGACGTGGCCGTGTCGGTGGGACTGCCCGGCGTGCTCGCCCACGGCATGCTCACCATGGGCCTGGCCGTGCAGCCCGTCGTCGACTGGGCCGGTGACCCCGCCCGCGTCGTGGACTACCAGGTGCGCTTCACCCGCCCGGTGCTCGTGGACGCGACCGAGGGCGCCCTGGTGACCGTCGTCGCCAAGGTCGGCGCCATCGACACGGATGCCCAGATCGTGCGGGTCGACCTCACGGTCACCTTCAACGAGCAGACCGTGCTCGGCAAGGCGCAGGCCCGGGTGAGCTACGCCGACCGTGCGGCCGCCGCCGACGACACGTCGACCGTGAGCGCCTAGCCGCATGCCCCTGATCGAGTCCGTGCCGCTGGCACAGCTGACCACCCTGCGCGTGGGCGGCGTGCCGGCCGCAATGGTGGCCAGCCCCACCGAGCAGGAACTCGTCGACGAAGCCCTCGTGGTGTGGAGTCTCGATGAAGAGTGGATGCTGCTGGGCGGCGGGTCCAACACCGTCGCGGCCGACGAACCCTTCGAGGGCACCGTGATTCGCGTGATCACCCGCGGAATCGAGCGGCTCGAGCCCGCCGCGGGTGTGGACGGTGCGGCCGCGGACGGTGCCGCGGGCGTGCGCCTGCGGGTGCAGGCCGGCGAGCCGTGGGACGAGCTGGTGGCGTACACGATCGAGCAGGGCTGGGCCGGAATTGAGGCGCTGTCGGGTATTCCGGGCAGCTGCGGTGCGGCCCCGGTGCAAAACATCGGCGCCTACGGGCAGGAGCTCTCCGACAGTCTCGTCGCGATCAGTTTTCTGGACTACGAAACCGGCGAGGTCGTGCGCCTGACCGCGGCGGAGCTCACCCTCGGCTACCGCACCTCCGCGCTCAAGCAGGGCCTGCGCGGAATCGTGCTGGCGATCGAGCTGGCGTTGACCGATACGGCGGCGGAGGCATCCGCTTCAGGGATCGCCCTCGGGCAGCCGATTCGATACGCGCAACTGGCCGGGGCGTTGGGCGTGCCGCTCGGTGACCGCGTGGCGCTCGCCACGGTGCGGGCCACGGTGCTCGCCCTGCGGGCGGCGAAGGGAATGGTGCTCGACGACGCCGACACCGACACCTGGAGTGCCGGGTCGTTTTTCACCAACCCGATCGTCTCGCAGAACTTTGCTCGATCGCTGCCTGCGGCGCTGCCACGCTGGTCGCTGGCCGTGGACCTGCCCGACCGGGTCGTACCGCTTGAGGACTACTACGGGGTCGGCCCGATGCCGGGCGCCGAGGTGGACCGGGGCGTGAAGCTCAGCGCCGCGTGGCTGATCGAGAACGCCGGCATCACGCGCGGGTTTCGACTGCCGGGGTCGCGCGCCGCGGTATCGAGCAAGCACGCGCTCGCCCTGACGAACACGGGCGGGGCATCCGCTGCGGAGATCGCCGAACTGGCGCGTTTCGTGCAGGGCCGGGTGCAGTCCGAGTTCGGGGTGAACCTGTTCGCCGAACCGGTGCTGGTGGGGTTCGCGCTGGAAGTCTGACCGGCCAGTCGGGGCGTAGGCACGCGCCCGGCCCGGTCAGGCGTCTCGGCGAATCCAGCGAAAACTGAGGCGGCTGAGCACCAGTCCCAGTCCCAGCACCAGCCAGAGCAGCAGCGCCAGGGCCACTCCGGCCAGGTTCCAGGTACCGGTCTGCTCCACGGCGGCGAAGTTTTCCGGCAGGAACACCGAGCGCATACCCTGCGCCATCCACTTGAGCGGGAACAGCCCGGCGAGGTTCTGCATCCACCCGGGCAGGGCAGTGAACTGCAGGTAGACCCCGGAGATGAACTGCAACACCAGCGCCACCGGGATCACCACGGCCGAGGCGCTCCGGCCGGACCGTGGCACGGCGGACAGTGCGATGCCCACGAAGACGCTGGTGATCACCCCGAGCAGGAACACCCAGGTGAAGGTGACCCATTTCCCGGGTTCGGTCGGCAGGGGAACGTCGAGCACCAGAGCGGCGAACAGCAGTAGCAGCACGGCCTGCAGGGTGGCCGTGACGAA
>JBBQYN010000060.1:0-10571 GCA_038208655.1 Actinomycetales bacterium | reverse complement strand
CCGGGCTGGCCGTGGCCTTCAATGCGAAACCGCGGGTCAAACGTGAAGCGGATGTCGTCGTGGACGTCTGCGACCTCAGCCAGGTGCTGCCGCTCCTCGGCCTGCGCGGCTAGCGCAACGCGTGCAGCCCAACGCGGGTCTGTCACCCGTGAGGTGCGGACATCGCACCGTGCAGCGCCAGCCGCACGGTGCGATGTGCGTCATTCAGCAGTGAAACCGGGTCAGTGACCCATGCCCAGGCCGCCGTCGACGGGAATCACGGCACCGGAGATGTACCCGGCGTCGTCCCCGGCCAGCCAGGTGACCACGCGGGCGACCTCGGTGGGAGTGGCGAACCGGCCTGCGGGGATGCTGCTCTTGTACTCGGCCTGCTGTTTCTCCGGCAGCGCTGCCGTCATGTCGGTTTCAATGAAACCGGGAGCCACGACGTTGGCGGTGATGCCACGGGCACCGAGCTCGCGCGTCACGGAGCGGGCCAGACCCACCAAGCCGCTCTTGGAGGCGGCGTAGTTCACCTGCCCGGCGGAGCCGTACAGGCCCACCACGCTGGAGATCAGCACAATACGCCCGAAGCGAGCCTTGAGCATGCCCTTGGACGCCCGCTTCACCACGCGGAAGGCGCCGCTGAGGTTGGTGTCGATCACCGACGTGAAGTCATCCTCTGACATACGCATCAGCAGGGTGTCCTTCGTGATGCCGGCGTTGGCCACGACAACCTCGACCGGGCCGAGCGCCGCTTCGATCTCGGTGAAGGCCGCGTTGATGGATTCGGTGTCGGTGACATCGGCTCGAACGGTGAGACTTCCCTCGGGTCCGGAGCCCGATCGGCTGGTCACGGCGACGCGGTGACCCTGGCGAATGAACTCTTCGGCAATGGCAAAACCGATGCCCCGGTTGCCTCCGGTAACGATCACGGTGCGAGAGGTCAAATTCGGGTTCCCATCAGGTATGTCAGGCCGGGTGCCAGCTGGGAATCCAGCCTCTGCGTACCCGGGAATGCCCGACGCGGCGTATTCTTGATCCAGTGGATATCCCACCGAAACCCTCCTAACGATAGCCGACATGAAGCAGCAGTCGATCACGTCCCTCCCCCCCTCGCCCGAGGAGGACCGCCGCCGCAGGATGATCAAATACTCCGTCGCCATGGGCATCCGCATGGTGTGCATTGTGTTGATGTTGTTCGTGACCGGATGGTGGCTTCTCCTGTGCGCCATCGGCGCCATTGTGTTGCCGTACTTCGCAGTGGTCATCGCCACCGTGCAGGCCGCGCCCACACCGCCCGAGGTGTTGCGACCCGGCGGCCTGGAAATCTACCGCGGCGACGCCGACCGCGACGACAGATGACGGATGCCGTTCGCCCCGAGACCGGCTCTCCCGGCTTTGGGGGTCTGCTGGGCCTTGGCGCGCCGCTCGACACGGCGACGTGCTCCCGGGCCGGCTGCCGGAAAGCGGCCACGGTACGCCTGGACTGGCGCAACCCGCGCATTCATACCGAAGACCGGGTGAAGACGTGGCTCGCCTGCCCGGAGCACACCGACTACCTCAGTGAATTCCTGAGTTTGCGCGATTTTCCGCTGGCTGTGCGGCCGCTCACGTCCGCTTCGTCCACAGACTCCACCGATGACGATGGCGGTAGGATTTCCGAGTGATGAATGAGTGGCGTTTCGCGTTCACCCGCCGGTGGGCCGGGTATCTGGCTCTCACGATGGTTTTTGCCGCCATCTGCGCGGGTCTGGGCCTCTGGCAGATCGATCGGCGTAACGAGGCACTGAGCGAGCTGTACAAGATCGACGCAAACTTCGACTCCGCTCCCATCCCGCTGAATGAGGCGTTGCCCACGCTGACGTCCTTCCAGGAGCCGCAGAAATGGCTCCCGGTCGAGATGACCGGCACCTACCTCACCGACGACGAACTGCTCGTGCGCAACCGGCCGCTCAACGTGAACCCCGGTTTCGAGGTGCTCACACCCCTGCTGCTCAGTGACGGCACGGTCTTCGTGGTCGACCGGGGCTGGCTGCCCACGGGGCAGGCCCAGGACGCCCCCGACGTGGTTCCGGCCGCCCCGACCGGCCCGGTCACCGTGGTCGTGCGTCTCAAGGCCGGTGAGCCGACGTTGAACAACCGCACCGCCACCGGTAATCAGATCGCCACCATCAACCTCACCGACGTCGCCGAACGCGTGGGAGAGCCGACGTACACCGGCGCCTACGGCATGATGGCCTCGGAAAACCCCGCGCCCATTGAAGACCGACCGCTGGCTGTGGTGAAGCCGGTACGCGACGAAGGTCCGCACCTGTCCTACGCGTTCCAGTGGTTCGTGTTCGGATTACTCGCGTTCATCGGTTTGGGCTGGGGCCTGCGCGAGGAATACCGTGACGTCAACGCGGCAGACCCGGCGGAACGCGCCCGTGCCGACGCCCGGGCCCGTAAGCAGGCTGCCAAGCCCCTGACCGACGCCGAGATCGAAGACGCCCTGCTCGACAGCCAGCGCTGACCGCGCTGCCCGGCACCGCAGTGCGGGACAGCCGGCCAGTCGGGATTTCTAGTTGAGCTCGATCAGGTCGAGGTAGTCGGGGCTCCAGTGGTCTTCCACACCGTCGGGCATGATCAGCACACGCTCGGGGTTGAGCGCCTTGACGGCACCCTCGTCGTGGCTGACGAGCACCACCGCGCCGGCATAGTGTGCCAGCGCATCGAGGATTTCTTCGCGGCTGGCGGGGTCCAGGTTGTTTGTGGGCTCATCGAGCAGTAGCACGTTGGCACCGGAGACGACGATCATGGCCAGAGCCAGTCGGGTCTTCTCGCCACCGGACAACACACCGGCGAGCTTGTGGGAATCATCCCCCGTGAACAGGAACGAACCCAGAACCCGGCGGGCTTCCATCTCGGCGATGCTCGGTGACGAGGAGATCATGTTCTGCAGCACGCTGCGTTTCACATCGATGGTCTCGTGCTCCTGCGCGTAGTACCCGATGCGCAGGCCGTGACCGGGCTTGATCTCGCCGGTGTCGGGCTTGTCTACGCCGGCCAGCATACGCAGCAGCGTGGTCTTGCCGGCGCCGTTGAGGCCCAGGATGACGACCTTGGACCCGCGGTCCACGGCCAGGTCCACGGCCGCGAAGATCTCCAGCGAACCGTAGCTCTTCGACAGGTCCGTCGCCATCAACGGGGTACGACCGCAGGGCGAGGGCTCGGGGAAGCGTAGCTTGGCCACGCGCTCTTCGGCGCGCACATCGTCCAGACCGGCGAGCAGCTTCTCGGCGCGGGCGACCATCTGGTGAGCGGATGCCGCCTTGCTGGCCTTGGCGCCGAATTTCGCGGCCTGGGACTGCAACGTCGACGCTTTCTTCTCCGCGTTGGCGCGTTCCTTCTTGCGGCGGTCCGCGTCGGCGACACGCTGGCTGAGGTAGTGCTTCCAGTCCATGTTGTAGATGTCGATGACCATCCGGTTGGCATCGAGGTAGAAGACCCTGTTCACGGTGTCGCCGACCAGTTCGATGTCGTGACTGATGATGATGCAACCGCCGCGGTAGTTCTTCACGAACTCGCGCAACCACGCCACGGAGTCGGCGTCGAGGTGGTTTGTCGGCTCATCGAGGATCATCGTGTCAGCGGCCGAGAACAGAATGCGGGCCAGCTCGATACGTCGACGCTGTCCACCGGACAGGGTCTTCAGCGGCTGGTCCAGAATCCGGTCCGGTAGTTTGAGGTTGCTGGCAATGGCGGAGGCTTCCGCCTCGGCCGAGTACCCGCCGAGAGCGTTGAACTCGTCGGTGAGTGTGCCGTACCGCTTCATGGCCTTCGCGCTGACGGCCTCGTCGGGGTCGGCCATCGCCAGCGCCGACTCGGTCATGCCCAGCGCGATGGTGCCCAGGCCGCGGGCATCCAGAATTCGGGTGCGGGCGAGCATGTCCGGGTCGCCGGAACGGGGGTCCTGGGGCAGGTAACCGATTTCGCCGGAGCGTTCGATACTGCCCTGGGTGGGGTTGGTCTCACCCGCGAGGGTCTTGGTCAGCGTCGTCTTGCCGGCACCGTTACGGCCAACGAGGCCGATCTTGTCGCCGTCAGACACGCGAAAAGACACGTCTTCCATGAGGACGCGCGCACCAACGCGGATTTGAAGATCTTGCACGTTGAGCACAGCAATTGTCCGTTCAGGGGTAGTGAAAGTGTCAGGGCCAAACGGTCCAACTCTCTAGTCTATTTGGTTGCGCGGGGGCTTTCGCGCACGACTACGTGAGGGCGCTGCCCAACACGCGTTCCAGCCAATCCCGGTACCCGGTCGCAGACCAGCCGAGGTCGTGCACGAAAGTTCGATATGCGCCGTGATGGCTCAGGCTGAAAATCAACGCTCCGGCGTCGAGGTCGCTCAGATCCGGCAACGGGCTCGGTCCCCGACCGCGCTGCCGGGTCCGCTCCGCGCGAACCAGGCCGGCGATCTCGATGCACGCGCCGAGATGGGTTTCATCTCGTCGCTGCGCGAAGGCGGCCACGTCGGCGTCGATCACGGCCGCCTCACTGACCATGTGCAGGATGCCGGCGGTGCGATCGTTCACGAGGGCGAGGCCATCGGCGGTGGCCGCCACGACGTGGCTGAGTGTCGGGGCCGCATCGATGCGTTCGCGCATGCTCGTGAACACGCTCTCGGCCGAGCCGGGCGCCGTCGCGGCACGTTCGAGCACGGCAGCGACAAGCTCCGCCTTGCTTCCGACGGAGTTGTAGATGGTCTGCACCGCCACCTGCGCCTCGGCCGCGATCGCCCCGATGGACGTGGCAACGTAGCCCTGGCGCAGCAGCAGGCGCCCGGCCGCCCGCACGATGTCGTCGCGGGTACGGGCGGCCTGGGCATCTCGGCGGGAGGTCATGAATAGTAGAATAGCATTCCAGTCAGTGGAACGGCATCCGCTTGACGCGGGTAGGCCCGCTATGCCGGGCCGGGATGCAGAAAACCCCGCCGACCTGCTCGGGAGCGGGTGACGGGGCAGTCTGTGAGGGGCGAAGCGGTTACATGGCGAAGCCGAGGGCTCGCATCATGTCACGGCCATCGTCGGTGATCTTGTCCGGACCCCACGGCGGCATCCACACCCAGTTGATGCGGAACTGCTCGACGACGCCGTCCAGGGCTTCGGCGGTCTGCTCCTCGATCACGTCGGTCAGCGGGCAGCCGGCCGAGGTGAGCGTCATGTGGATGATGAGCGCGTTGTTCTCGTCGTCCCAGCCCAGGTCGTAAATCAGGCCGAGATCCACGATGTTGATCCCCAGCTCGGGGTCCATGACATCCTTGAGCGCTTCTTCGATTTCGTCGTAGCGCGTGGGGCTCAGTGTGGAGACCATGCGACTAGCCTACGTTCGCGGGTACGAGAAAACGATCGTAGCCCTCGTCTTCCAGGCGGTCGGCGAGTTCGGGGCCGCCCTGCTCGGCGATGCGACCGTTCACGAACACGTGCACGAAGTCGGGCTGGATGTACCGCAGAATGCGCGTGTAGTGCGTGATGAGCAGCAGACCGAGGCCGGTGTTCGCCTTGGCACGGTTCACGCCTTCCGAGACGATCTTCAGCGCATCCACGTCGAGGCCGGAGTCGGTCTCGTCGAGCACGGCGAACTTCGGCTTGAGCAGTTCCAGCTGGAGGATCTCGTTGCGCTTCTTCTCGCCGCCCGAAAAGCCTTCGTTGACGTTGCGCTCCGCGAAGGACTTGTCCATGCGCAGGTCGGCCATGGCCGTGCGCACATCCTTGATCCAGCCGCGGATCGCGGGGGCTTCGCCTTCGATAGCCGTCTTGGCCGTGCGCAGGAAATTGGTCACGGTCACACCGGGAATCTCGACCGGGTACTGCATGGCCAGGAACAGACCGGCACGAGCGCGCTGATCAACCGTCATGGTGAGCACTTCGGAACCGTCCAGCAGAATGGATCCGCTTTCGACCTTGTACTTGGGGTGACCGGCGATCGTGTACGCGAGGGTCGACTTGCCCGAACCGTTCGGGCCCATGATCGCGTGGATCTCGCCCTCATTGATGGTGAGATCGACTCCGCGCAGAATCTGCTTGGTGCCCTGCTCCGTCTCGACGCTGACGTGCAGGTCTTTGATTTCAAGAACTGACATGTGTGTTATTCACTTTCTGTGTTTGACGCCGGCGCCGGGGCGCGGCATCGACACGCGGTTTAGACCGCGAGGATGACTGAGGTGTCGATGTAGACGTCGCCGTCGACCAGGGAAACCTGGTAAACGGGGACCGGGTCGTAGGCCGGAAGCGTGATCGGCTTCCCGGTCTTGAGCGAGAACATGGACCCGTGAGCCCAGCATTCCAGCGTGTCGCCCTCCACGAAGCCTTCCGACAGGGAGATATCGCCGTGCGTGCACGTGTCACCGATGGCGAACACGTCGCCATTCATGTCACGGACCAGCGCGATGGGAATACCGTCAATGTCGACCTTCACGGCCTGGTTGGGTTCGAGCTCGTCAAAGGAGCAGATCTTCGTGGCGGCCATGGTTAGTTCCCGGTCTCGAGGCTGGCGGACTGTGCGGCGGAGTCGATGAGCTCGGCCTCGATAGCAGCCTGCAGCCGCGTTTCGAGTGCCGGCGAACCGATCTGCTGCACGATTTCAGTGAGGAAGCCACGCACGACCAAACGGCGTGCCTCTTCTTCGGTGATGCCGCGCGACTGCAGGTAGAACAGCTGCTCGTCGTCGAAACGTCCGGTCGCGCTCGCGTGACCAGCACCGACGATGTCGCCGGTTTCAATTTCGAGGTTCGGGATCGAGTCGGCCCGGGTGCCTTCGCTCAGCACCAGGTTACGGTTCTGCTCGTAGCTGTCGGTGCCCGGTGCGCTCTGGCTGATCAGCACGTCGCCGATCCACACCGTGCGCGCGCCGGTCCCCTGCAGGGCACCCTTGTAGGTGACCCGGCTGCGGCTCTTCGGTGCGTCGTGGTGCACGTACACCTGCTGCTCCAGGTGCTGGCCGGCGTCGGCGAAATACAGGCCGAGAAGAACGGTGTCTGAGCCGGAACCGGCCAGACGCACGGAGGGGTTCACCCGCACGATGCTGCCGCCGAGCGACACCACAACGTGCTTGAGCATGGCGTCTTTTCCGACGGATGCGAAGTGGTTGGTCAGGTGCACCGCGTCGGCGTTCCATTCCTGCACGCTGATGACGGTGAGGTGTGAGGATTCGCCGAGGATGATCTCGACGTTCTCGCTCAACCGGGCGTCACCGGTGTTCTGCAAAATAACGGTGGCACGGCTGAACGGGGTCGCTTCGATGATGACGTGAGCGGCACGCGCCCCGGATCCCAGCTGGGAGCGGGTGATGGTGATCTCTTTGTCTTCTTCACCGGTCACGGTGACGGCAAGGGCCTGCTCGAAGCTGCTCCAGGCATTTGCCGAGGCGCGCTCTTCGGGCAGGCCCGCGGTGCCGATGCGGGCGTCGTCACGGTCGACCCAGTCCACGGTGATTCCGTTGACATCGGTGACGCTGGAGGTGTCGACCGAAAAGGCTTCCACCTCGTCGGACTCTCCGGCGCTGATCTCGACCGGGTAGACCGAGCCGTCCAGCTCGCCGGCCGTCAGGTCGACGAGCTTGGCGACGGGGGTCAGCTTCCAGACCGCTTCGCGGCCGGTGACGGCCTCGAAGTCGGCCACATCGACGCTTTTGAAGCGCGCGGAACGGGTCTGCACCGGAACGTAGCCGAAGCGTCCGTCGCTGTGCGCCTTGTTGCCGTGCTCCGTCTCCGAGGGCTGCAGGGTGGTGGTGGGTTCCTCGGTGGCCGAGGAAGAGGTGTCTGTGAGTGCGGGGGCGGCGGACATTTAGCCGACGGATCCTTCCATGCCCATTTCAATGAGCTTGTTGAGTTCGAGGGCGTACTCCATCGGGAGCTCCCGGGCGATGGGTTCGATGAACCCGCGCACGATCATGGCCATGGCCTCGTCTTCAGGCATGCCACGGCTCATCAGATAGAAGAGTTGCTCTTCACTGACCCGGGACACGGTGGCCTCGTGACCGAGCTGCACGTCGTCGACACGGATGTCGATGGACGGGTAGGTATCGGAACGCGACTTGGTGTCCACCAGAAGCGCATCACACCGTACGGTGTTCGCGGAGTGATGCGCGGTGGCGTCGACGCGCACTTCACCGCGGTAGCCGGACCGTCCGCCGCCACGGGCGATGGACTTGGAGACAATGGAGGACTGCGTGTACGGAGCCATGTGGATCATCTTGGCGCCGGCATCCTGATGCTGACCGGGCCCGGCAAAAGCCACCGAGAGGGTCTCACCCTTGGCGTGCTCGCCCATGAGGTAGATCGAGGGGTACTTCATGGTGACCTTGGAACCGATGTTGCCGTCGATCCACTCCATGGTGGCACCCTCAGCGGCCGTGGCGCGCTTGGTGACCAGGTTGTAGACGTTGTTGGACCAGTTCTGGATGGTTGTGTAGCGAACGCGGGCGTTCTTCTTCACGACGATCTCGACCACGGCGGAGTGCAACGAGTCCGACTTGTAGATCGGGGCGGTGCAGCCTTCGATGTAGTGCACGTAGCTGCCCTCGTCGGCGATGATCAGCGTGCGCTCGAACTGGCCCATGTTTTCCGTGTTGATGCGGAAGTAGGCCTGCAGGGGGATCTCCACGTGCACGCCCGGGGGGACGTAGACGAAGGAGCCACCGGACCATACTGCCGTGTTCAGCGCAGCGAACTTGTTGTCGCCTGAGGGGATGATGGTGCCGAAGTACTCTTCGAAGAACTCCGGGTGCTCCTTGAGCGCCGTGTCGGTGTCCATGAAGATGACGCCCTGCGCCTCAAGCTCTTCGTTGATGGTGTGGTAGACCACTTCGGACTCGTACTGAGCTGCGACACCGGAGACGAGGCGCTGGCGCTCCGCTTCGGGGATGCCGAGCTTCTCGTAGGTGTTCTTGATGTCGTCGGGCAGGTCTTCCCAGGTCTGGGCCTGCTTCTCCGTGGAACGCACGAAGTACTTGATGTTGTCGAAGTCGATTTCCGACAGGTCGGCGCCCCACGTGGGCATGGGCTTGCGCTCGAACAGCTGCAGGGCCCTCAGACGGCGCTGCAGCATCCAGTCGGGTTCGGACTTCAAGTTGGAGATGTCAGTGACAACCTCCGGTGAGATGCCGCGGCGCGCAGACGCACCGGCGGAGTCCGAATCGGCCCATCCGAACTCATACGTACCGAGCCCCTCGAGATCGGGGCGGTCAAGCAGAACATCCGACATATTTACCTCTTCTCCTATCCGAAACAACCCGGATATCAGTCCGGTCATTCTCCCGGCCGGCCGAAGAGAGAAAACTTCGGAGAAACCTTGGAGAATGCATTGTGTGGACGGCTACGTTGCGTATCCAGATACGTTGCGTACCTAGACTAAACAGGGAGACCCGGAACGAATTCCGAGGATTTCCATTGAACGGTTCAATTCTACAGGTTCATGCAGGTCAGTGCCGTTCTTGCCGGGGTTTTAACATGCGCAGTGCGCGAGAAAGAGCAGAATAAGTGACTCGGATGTCCGAATGGATTCCTTCCCGCATCGATCGACGGGTGCGCGTGTTCGCGTGGTTGTCGCTGATCAGCGAAATCACGATCGTCGGAACGGGGGGCGCGGTGCGTCTGACCGGTTCGGGGTTAGGGTGCCCCACCTGGCCGGCCTGCGTGGCGGGGTCCCTGGTACCCACGGAAGAGATGGGCCTGCACGGGGTCATCGAGTTTGCCAACCGTCTGATGACCGGACTTATCGGCATCATCGCTCTGGTCATGGTGGTGCTGCTACTGCGTCTGCGCAAACAACGCCGTGACCTCTTCGTTCCGGCCGTCGTGCTGCTGGTCGGCGTTCTGGCTCAGGCCGTCGTCGGAGGCATCACGGTGCTGACCGGGCTGAACCCGCTCATCGTGGGAGCGCACTTCGTGATCTCGCTGCTCATGGTCGCCGTGGCGGCGTTGCTCGTGCACCGCGTGTACGCACCCGTCGGCCGGCGCGTGCGGGTCGTTCCTGCCTGGTTCGCCGGAATCACCCACCTGATGAGCTTGGCCGTAGCCGTGACGATCGCCGTAGGCGTGCTCACGACCGCATCCGGCCCGCATTCCGGGGACCTCGAAGCGGCCCGTACCGGCTTCAACGTGGAAATGCTCGAACACCTGCACGCCTGGCCCGCCTACGTGATGCTCGCACTCAGCCTCGTTCTGATGGTCGCCGCGTTGCGCGGCAGAATGCCCATTCGCACCTGGCTGGCGGCTCTGCTCGGCGTTCAGTTCCTGCAGATCGTGGTCGGCCTGATCCAGGCCAACTCGGGGCTGCCGCCCTTCCTGGTCGGCACGCACATGGTGCTCGCCTGCGTTCTGGCCGCGATCCTCACGACGGTGATTCTGCGACTCAAGGCCGTGGATCAGACACCGGCCGAGATCTCCCCCACCGCCCCGGAACGCTCCACAGTCAGCGCCGGTTCATAGCGCCACCTCTCACAACGACGAACAGGTGCCCCGTCGCTTCACGTGAAGCGGCGGGGCACCTGTCTGTGGTCTGTCGGTTGACTCAGCGGGCCGCGAGCTCCTCGGCGACCAGGAACGCGAG
>JBBQYN010000059.1:0-10577 GCA_038208655.1 Actinomycetales bacterium | reverse complement strand
TTCCCGCCCACACCGCGCCCGAGCTGCGCCGCCAGCTCGACGCCGTGCGGGCCAGCATTCTGGCCTCACTGGGATAGAGCGGCCCCAGGACGGCACGCCGGCTACGAACCGGGTCAGACGGTCGGTTCCGGGTGGTAGATCTGGGTGCGTTCGCCGGACCGGTCGATTTCGTGCCGGCTCATCAGCGCGCCGCAGAGCGGGCAGGTGGCTTCGGCCTGGCGCTGCTCCGTTTCGGCCGCCGGAATGACCGGGTAGGGCCCTAACGGCGGCGGCCCGATCCACGGCAGCAGGGTGCGGTTGAGCCATCGGGCCAGGCCGCCCCGACGCCGACCCGCGCCGTTTGCCTCCGCTGGCACGCCCTCACCCGGCCCGGCCGGAACGTCTTCTGCTCGCATGAGCTCAGTATCCCAAGCCCACCGGGGAATTGCCTGCGTTCGACGCCGCCGGGAGCATGCCTGCGGCCGGATACGCCTTCGCGCCATCATCGCCACCGCCGTTTCTCCCCGAATGGGGGGTGCCCCCAGCGCTCCGGGCGTGCGCAAGCCTGTTGACACCGGGCCCCATCGGAGTAGTGTCGACCCTCGTGACACCTGAGGGGCTGCCCCCCACCCCAGAAAATCGCTCTCCGAAGCGATGGATCATCGGCGATCCGCTTCCGAGCGAACATCTCGAAGGCCAGCTGCTTCCCAAAAGGCTAGCCCTGCCGATCTTCGCCAGCGACCCGCTGTCGAGCGTGGCCTACGCGCCGCAAGAGCTGCTGATGATCCTCACCCTGGGCGGGCTGGCCTTTTTGAGCTTCGCGCCCTGGGTGGCGTCGGTGGTCGTGGTGTTGCTGATCGTGGTCGTCGCCTCGTACCGTCAGCTGATCAAGGCCTACCCTTCCGGCGGCGGCGACTACGAGGTGGCCCACAGGAACCTGGGCGAGAAGGCCGGCCTCGTTGTGGCTTCCGCACTGCTGGTGGACTATGTCATGACCGTCGTCGTGTCGGTGGCCAGCGGGGTCGACAACATCATCTCCGCCCTGCCCGGCCTCGACCCGCTGAGGGTGGAATTGGCCGTGGTGTTCGTGATCCTGCTCGCCGCCGTGAACCTGCGCGGCGTGCGCGAGTCCAGCACCGCGTTTTCGGTACCCACCTACCTGTTCGTGGCGAGCGTGCTGCTCATGATCGTGGTCGGCCTGGTGCGCGTCGCCCTCGGCGACCCGCCCATCGCGGAATCCGCCGGCTACGACGTGCAGGGCCACAGCCTCGCCCAGACCGCGTTCATCCTGCTGCTGCTGCGCTCCTTCGCGAGCGGATGCAGCGCCCTGACCGGTGTGGAAGCCATCGCCAACGGGGTGCCCGCGTTTCGCCACCCTAAGGTGCGGAACGCGCAAACCACTCTCGTGCTCATGGGCGGCATCGCCATCGTGCTGTTCGTCGGACTGACCGCCCTCGCCCTGGCCTCCCGAGTGCACTACGCGGAAAATCCCTGCGATCTGATCGGCTGGGCCGACTGCGCCACCTCCCCGCAGCGCAGCCTCATCGCGCAAGTCGCCGCCGCCACCTTCGGCGATGCCTCCTTCATGTTCTACGTACTGCAGGCGGCCACCGCCGCGGTGCTGCTGCTCGCCGCCAACACCGCCTTCAACGGGTTCCCGCTGCTCGGGTCGGTGCTCGCCCGGGACAAGTACGCCCCGAAGTCCCTCAGCACTCGCGGGGACCGGCTGATCTACTCCAACGGGGTTCTGGTGCTGGCCCTGGCCGCCTGCGTGATCCTCGTGGTCTACCGGGCCAACCTCACCCTGCTGATCCAGCTGTACATCATCGGCGTGTTCGTGTCGTTCACCCTGGGCCAGACCGGCATGGTCAAACACTGGATCACCCTGCTGCGCACCAACCCGCCGCGGCGCGGCTCGATCTACCTGAGCCTGTCGATCAACGGTTTCGGCGCGCTGCTGACCGGGGTGGTGCTCATCGTGGTGACCGTCACCAAGTTCACCCACGGCGCCTGGCTGGTCTTCGTGCTGATGCCGATCCTGTTCGCCCTCATGCTGGGCGTGAACCGGTACTACCGTGACGTGGCCCGTGAGATCGAGGTGGACCCGGTCACCACCTTCGGGTCGCAGGGCGACCATGCGATAGTGCTCGTGGGCACAATGCAAAAACCCGTACTTAAGGCCCTGGACTACGCCATTGCGGCTCGGCACGTGAGCCTCGAGGCGGTGCACGTCTCGATCGACGACGCCGAGACGAAGGCGCTCAAACGTGCCTGGGTGAAGCAGAACATCCAGGTGCCGTTGCGCATCGTGGCCTCCCCGTACCGCGATATCAGCTGGCCGCTGATCACCTACATTCGCGGACGCCGCGAAGAGTTCGGCTCCGAAGTCATCACCGTGTACACCCCGATCTACATCGTGGGGCACTGGTGGGAAGGACTGCTGCACAACCACAAGGCCCGCCGCATGCGGCAGAAGCTGATGCTCGTGCACGGGGTCACCATCGCCCTCGTGCCGTGGCTGCTGGACTCCTCCGAGCTCATCTACGGCCGCCGGTCCCGCCCGGTGCCCGGCCAGGACCGTCGCGGCGAGCCCGTGCGCCCTCGCCCGGTCTCGCGCAAGGCGCTGGCCCCGCTCACCACGAATACGATAAAGACCGTGACCACCTCCGCCGCCCGAATCGGGGCCCCGTCCCCGCGATCCCGGCCGTCGGCCTCACGGCGCCGCAAGCGCAAGTAGCCGCTCGTGCGGCTGATCCTCGCCGCGTTCGTCGGTGGCCTGCTAGGCACAGCTCTGCGCGTGGGCGCCGACCTCGCGCTGCCGCACGGCGAAACCGCGCTGCCGGTCGGCACCCTGCTCGTGAACATGCTCGGCGCCCTGCTGCTGGGGTTTCTGGTCGGCGGTCTGTGGACCCGGCCCGGCACCCCGCAGTGGCTTAAGGTCGCCGCCGGTCCCGGTCTGCTGGGCTCGTTCACGACATTTTCGGCCGTCATGGTCTCGGTTGTGTCGCTGGGGACGGCCGGAGCCTGGAGCCTGGCCGGAGCTTACCTGGCGGCATCCGTCGTACTGGGACTGCTGGCCGCCGCCGTGGGCCTGACCCTGGCCCGCCCGCTGCGCCCCCGCCCGCAGGCCGGAGCGGTGCGATGAGCGTCTGGGTAATTCTGGCCACGGTGGGCGTCGGCGGCGCGGCCAGCGTCGTGCGCTACCTGGTGTCTCGGCTCTGGCCGGTACGGCCCGGCCGGCTGCCCCGCGGGGTGCTGCTGGTGAACGTGGCAGGTTCTGCCCTCGGCGGCGCCGTGCTGGGGCTGGCCGAGCGGGCTCTGGTCTCCCCCGAGCTGAGCCTGATGCTGTTGGCCGGAGTGTGCGGCGGCCTGACAACGTTCAGCACCTGGACCGTGGAGACGATCGACCTGTTCGGTAACGGCCGCTGGCGCGCCGCCCTGCTCAATGTGGCCCTGAACCTGGGCCTCGGCCTGGCCTGCTGCGCCTTGGCCTATCTGCTGGTGCGATAGCGGGCCGGCGTGGCGCGATCAAAAACAACGAAATCCCGCCCGGCGACCAAACCTCCGCTGCGCAGCGAGTAGGCTACGAACGTGCTCGGCTTGCCCGGCACCGATAATCACCACGGGCGCGGTCACATCGCCCGGTATCACACCTCATTCCAGCAGGTTCGCCTGAGAGGCCCGTCAGCGAGGCGTTCAGGCTGCCATGCTAAACTGACATTTAGATTTTCCACTCGTTCGGCAACTCCCGGGAGACTCTGGCTCATCCCGGCCTGGCATCGTAAAGGGGGTCACGCATGGGGCGCGGCCGTCAAAAAGCAAAGCACACCAAGGTGGCTCGCGAGCTGAAGTATTTCAGCCCGGACACCAACTACAACGCGCTCGAACGCGAACTCACCGGGCATCCCGCTGATCCGCGCCTCGACGAAGACCTCGCGAAGTGGCCCGAATACGAGGCCGGCAAGTCTGCCGCCGTCGATGACGCGGCCGATTCCGATGACGAGGATGACGACGAGAGTGACGACAAGTACGTCGATCACTACGCCACCGAAGACGACCAGCATCAGGAACAGCGGCGCGCCTGAGGCGTCGCCGCGTTCGCGCGGTGACACACACAGATCCCTACCCACCGGCATCGCCGGCCGGTAGGGATCTGTGTTGTGCCCGCTCTGGTCGTGCCTAGCTTGCGAAGGCTCCGACGAGGCGCACGGCGCCACCGTTGACGCCTTTGGCACCCTGCTCGAAACCGGTCTGGTCCCGCGGGGTCATCGAGACCCGGCCGGCGACCCAGGCCGGCACTCCGCTGGAGGCGAGCCGGGCGATGACGGATGACGCGGAGGCCGCGGACACCACGGCGAACATTCCCACGCCCAGGTTCCAGGTGCCTTCGGAACTTTCCAGCGAGGTACCGGCGATGTCGCTGAGCACCCGAAACACGGGGGCCGGTGACCAGGTGGACCGGTCAACTTCCACCCAAGACCCCAGCGGCAGCACCCGGGCCAGGTTGGCCGCGATGCCGCCGCCGGTGACGTGGCTCAGCGAGTGCACGGCGCCAGCCAGGTCGGGGTCGTTCAGCACGTCCAGCAGCGGTCCGGTGTACAACCGGGTCGGCTCCAGCAGAACCTCGCCGACCACGCCGCCGAAGTCATCGGAACGGTCGACGAAGTCGATGCCGGCCCGCGACAGAATGCTGCGCACGAGCGAGTACCCGTTGGAGTGCAGCCCCGAGGAGGCCATCGCGATGACCACGTCACCGGATTGCACCCGTTCGGCGCCGAGCACCTGGTCGGCCTCGACCACGCCGGTGGCCGCGCCGGCGACGTCGTAGTCGTCGACGCCGAGCAGTCCTGGGTGTTCCGCGGTCTCGCCGCCGACGAGGGCGGTGCCGGTGGCGGAGCAGGCCCGGGCGATGCCCGCCACGATGTCAGCGATGCGCTCGGGCACCACCTTGCCGCAGGCGATGTAATCGGTCATGAAGAGCGGGCGGGCACCCACCACGATGATGTCGTCGACGACCATGCCCACGAGGTCCTGGCCGATAGTGTCGTGCTTGTCGATGGCCTGCGCGATCGCGACCTTCGTACCCACGCCATCCGTTGACGTGGCCAGCAGCGGCCGGCGAAAGCTGGTGAGGAACGACACGTCGAAGAGCCCGGCGAAGCCGCCGAAGCCGCCGAGCACCTCGGGGCCGTGGGTGTTGGACACGGCGGCCTTCATGAGGCTCACCGCCAGGTCGCCGGCCGCGGTGTCAACACCGGCGGCGGCGTAGGAGGCGTTACTCATTCTTGTCTTCCCGGATCTCCGTACGGAACCTGCGCCAGAGGAGTCTGGCCCAGTTGGGCGAGAGCGTTCTCGCGGGTGGCGGCCGGTTCGAGGACCGCTTCGTATTCGGCGTCGGGGCCGGGGTCGCATCCGTTGGACTCGGGCTGACGTTCCAGCAGGTTCTTGCCGAGGTGCTGCGATTCGGGCAACGCAATCGGATAGATGCCGGTGAAGCACGCCGTGCAGAGGCGCTCGCGCGGCTGCTCGGTCGACTCGATCATGCCGTCTTCGGAGAGGTACCCGAGCGAGTCGGCGCCGATGGCCTGGCGCACCTCGTCGATCTCGAGGCCGGTGGCGACCAGTTCGGCGCGGCTGGCGAAGTCGATTCCGTAGAAGCACGGCCAGGTGATCGGCGGGCTGGAGATGCGCACGTGCACCTCGGCGGCGCCGGCCTCACGCAGCATGCTCACGAGGGCCCGCTGGGTGTTGCCGCGCACGATCGAGTCGTCGACCACGATCAGGCGCTTGCCCTTGATGACCTCTTTGAGCGGGTTGAGCTTCAGACGGATGCCGCGTTGCCGGATGGTTTGGGACGGCTGGATGAAGGTGCGCCCCACGTAGGAGTTCTTCACCAGGCCCTGACCGAACGGGATGCCCGACGCCTGGGCGTAGCCGATCGCGGCGGGAGTGCCGGATTCGGGGGTGGGAATGACCAGGTCGGCCTCGACCGGGTGCTCGGCAGCCAGCTTGCGGCCCATCTCCACGGGGGCGGCGTGCACGCCGCGGCCGGCGATGGTGGTGTCGGGTCGGGCCAGGTAGACGTATTCGAAGACGCAGCCCTTGGGGTCGGACGGGGCGAATCGCTGGCTGCGCAGGCCGTTCTCGTCGATGGTGATCAGCTCGCCGGGTTCCACCTCGCGCACGAAGCTCGCACCCACGATGTCGAGGGCGGCCGTTTCGGAGGCGACGACCCAGCCGCGTTCGAGGCGCCCCAGCACCAGCGGACGCACGCCCTGCGGGTCGCGGGCGGCGTACAGGGTGGTCTCGTCCATGAAGACGAGGCAGTACGCGCCGCGCAGTCGGGGCAGCACTTCCATGGCGGTGGCCTCGAGCGTGTGATCGAGGTCACCGGTCAGCAACGCGGTCACGACCGCGGTGTCGGTGGTGTTGCCGCGGGCCAGTTCCCCGTCGACGCGCGGGTAACGCTTCTTGACCAGCTCGAGCAGCTCGGCGGTGTTGGTGAGGTTGCCGTTGTGGCCCAGCGCGACCGTGCCGGCGGCCGTGCGGCCGAGCGTCGGCTGCGCGTTCTGCCAGCTGCTGGACCCGGTCGTGGAATAGCGGGTGTGCCCCACGGCGATATGGCCGAGCAGGGTGCTCAGGGACGCTTCGTTGAAGACCTGGGAGACCAGGCCCATGTCCTTGTAGATGAGGATTTTGCTGCCATCGCTCGTGGCGATGCCGGCAGACTCCTGCCCGCGGTGTTGCAGGGCGTAGAGGCCGAAGTAGCTGAGCTTGGCCACCTCTTCGCCGGGGGCCCAGACCCCGAAGACTCCGCAGGCATCCTGCGGACCCTTCTCATTAGGAAGAAGATCGTGATTTAACCGTCCGTCGCCACCGGGCAAGCCGCAGCCCCTTTACTCTGAGTCTTTATCTGTCATGTGGGTGTCGGATGCAGCATCCGGCGTAGTGAAAACGCGTGACTCGTGCACACCTACTCTATCCGCGACCACTGCCTTGGCCGCGCGGCCGTACAACCGGTCCAGAAGCAGTGCCAGACTCGCTCCGAGCGCCACCCCGAACGCCACGGTGGCCAGCAGCAGGAAGCCGAAAATCTGCACCTGGCTGAAGTCGGCGTTCTCGGGGAACACGGCGGTGAGAACCAGCGCGCCGAGCACGCCGAGGATGGCGCCGAGAATCATGAAGTTCGAGTAGCGCGGGGCGCGGTGCAACGTGCCGGTGATGCTGCCGATCGGGGTTTCCACACGCTCGATCAGTTCCTGCTGATCGGGCAGCTCTTGCTGATCGGGCTGGGCCGGCGGCGATGCGGCCGATGCGACACCGGTCGGGTCATGCGGTTCGACGGGAGGCTGTGCAGCTGGCTGTTCTGATGGGCTCACCTGACTATTCTTCCACGCTGCGGCTGTGTGTGTTCGGGGATCGGCCGTGTTTTCACGATGTCAGACTGGGCGCATGACGACAATCACCGTACTCGGCAGCGCCAACATGGACCTCGTGGTTCGCCAGCCCCGCCTGCCCCGGCCCGGCGAGACCATGTTCGGCTCCAGCTTCGGCACCGTTCCGGGCGGCAAGGGCCTGAACCAGGCCGTCGCCGCCGCCCGCCAGGGCGGCAGCATCGACTTTGTCGGCGCCGTCGGAGCGGATGCCTACGGTCAGCAGCTGCGCGCGCTCGTGGCGGCCGAGGGCATCCGTTCGGACGGACTGACGACCGTGGCCGGCGCCACGGGCACGGCGCATATCAGCGTGACGGACTCGGGCGAGAACTCCATCGTGGTGGTCTCGGGCGCGAACGCGACCGTTCTGGCGCTCTCAGCCGAGCAGCGTGCCACCGTCGCCGGCGCCGGTTTTCTGGTGATGCAGTGTGAGCTGCCCGTGGCGGTGCTCGCCGAGGCGATCGGCGTGGCCCGGGCCGCGGGAGTGTTCACCGTGCTCACCCCGGCACCGGTGGTGGCGCTGCCGCCGGGTTTTCTGGCCTCGGTCGACCTCGTGGTGCCCAACCAGATCGAGGCGAGTGAGCTGACCGGGCTGGCCGACGCGGAGCAGTCGGCCGCGGCGCTGAGCGCGGGGCAGACCTGGGCGATCGTGACGCTGGGGTCTGAGGGCGCCATCGTCGCCTACGACGGTGAGGTGCTGGGGCTCGCCCCGGCCCGCCCCGCGACGGCGGTCGACACCACCGCCGCCGGCGACAGCTTCGTGGGGGCGCTCGTGGCCCGCCTGGCAGTGACGGATGCCGCGGCGACGGGATCCGTCTCGCCCGACGCCATGATCGACGCCGTGCGCTGGGCCACGGTTGCGGCCTCGCTCACGGTGACCCGCCCCGGCGCCACGGAATCGCTGCCGCACCTCGCCGAGGTCGCCGGGATTCTCGCCTGAGGCTCCCGGCGCCCGCCCATCCCCCGGACTTTAGGGGGTCAGGCGTGGCCGGCGCGAGCGGACGAGCAGCATGCGCCCGGCCAGGGTCACCAGCAGCAGGGTGAGCAGTGCGGCGGCGGCCAGCAACGCCACCCCCCAGATTCCGAGGCCGGTGGCGGTCGCATCGGCATCGAGGCTCTGCGCGGCAGCCTCGCCACGTCCAGCGCTCGTGTCGGTGTCTGCCTTTCCGGCGGCCGGTGCTGCGCCCCCGTTCACCGCGAGCCGGTCGGTCGCACGCTCCTCAGCGGCGATGACTGCGGCGATTTCCTCGGCGAGCGCAGCACGCACCACGTCGGCGCGGGCTTGGGATTGCGCGCTGAGGCCGACCGGAACGACCTGAGCGTTGCCGGCGGCGCCGAGCTGAGACGGAACGGATGTGCCCTGAGTCGGTTCAGTCGCGGGGGTGTCGGGCGTCGGCGCTGCCGGAACCTGCGCCTCCGGCGTCACGGCCGGGGTCTGCACGGTCAGACGGCGCACCTCGGAGTACGCGATCGCTCCGTAAGGGTCCTCGGAGCGCACGTACCATCCGTGCGTGCCCATTCCCGGAGTCCATGCCGTACTGACTTCGGTGCCGCTGGCGACGTCGGCGAAGGATGCGATCTCGGTAGTGGCCAGAATGTCGACGGTGAAGGCATCCGTCGCCAGGGATTTCACCGTGGGGGTCAGGCCGAACGCGGCGTACGGCACGGTGAACTCCTGGTGTTCCAGGTCGAGGGTCGGGTCGTCGGAGTTGTACGCATCAAGGTACGGCGAGTAGGTGCGCACTCCGATCTGCTGGTTCTGGTTGTCGAACTGCAGCAGTCGCAGGAACGACTGTCCGCCCTCGGGCAGACCCTGATAATCAAAGAGCATCTGGTACACCGAACGGTCGGGCACTCCATCACCGTTGTCGTCAAACTGATCGATACGTGTGAACGCGTCGTGGTAATGCCCGGAGAAGACCATGGCCACGTTCGCGTTCGGCGCGACGACCTCGTCGTAGATCTGCTGCGGAACCTCGCCAAGACCGCCCGTGGTAAGCATGTATTCGTGCAGGTTGAGGATGGCTGTGCGCTCGGGGTACTGGGCGAGCACCGTGTTGAGCCAGTCAATGCCCTCCTGGCTCGGAGCCCAGCCCTGATAAAGCATCAGGAAATCCATGCCGCCGGCCGTGATCAGGTCGTAGTGGCCACGGTTGTCCTCGAAGCTCTCGCCGTACCACGGGTTGGCGTCGTAGCGGGCGGCCCCAAAATTGGCCTGGTACGCGGTGTAGTCATCGTCCTTCTGTCCCACGTCATGGTTTCCGGCGAGCACCCCGTACGGCAGCCCGGCCTGGTCGAGCATGTCGTAGGCGGCATTCGCGTTGAACCACTGCTGCTCGTCGAGGTTGTTGTCGACAATGTCGCCGGTGTGGAACAGGTACTGCAGGTTCATCGCCGCACGCTGTTCCAGCAGGTAGTTGTGAATGTCGAGCTGGCGCTCGTAGTACGACGCGTTGTAGTACTGGGTGTCGGATTCCCAGGCCAGCGAGAAGTCGTACTCGCTGCGCGGAGTGTCATTCGCGTTGGTGACGGGGAGGGTGCTCGAGCGGTCCGACAGGTTCTCGCCGGCGAAGCCCTCGGAGTGCTGCACGAGCACCGTGATGACCCCGTCGGTGACGTGGCCCACCGCCGGCACCATCGCGTCGAGAGTGAACTCGGTGGCCCCCTCACCGATGGTCACGTGCCGGTCCACCTCGTCCCACTGGCCGGTGCTGACGTTCTGCACGTAGAGCAGCACCTTGGCGTCGGCGTTCGCAGTGCCGTCCCAGCGCACCCGGGCCGTGAAATCGGCACCGGCGCCGGCGGGCACATCGATCTCGAAGAGCTGGTACGGAAACTGAGCGTCTGAGCTGACCGCTTCGACGACGCCGTCAAGGCGGGCCATCGCCGTAGCCTGCTCCCCGGTCAATCGCGTCCTGCTGCTCCGTTCGGTGCCGGCGGCGATCCCCGTGGTGCCCGAGTAGCCACGCACGTTCTCGTCGGCGACGGATGCCACGAAACCTTCCGCGAAGGTCACGTCGAGCCGGTCACCGGTCGGGTCGGTGGCCCGGGCTGTGAGGTCGGTGGGACCCTCGCCGACGACCGCCCCATCGAGCGGGGTGATCAGCTCGTTCCCGGGCTCCTCGACGGGAGTGGAGAAGACGGTGAGCAGCTCGCTCTGGTTGC
>JBBQYN010000058.1:0-10607 GCA_038208655.1 Actinomycetales bacterium | reverse complement strand
CAGCGAAGTCTTTGGGACCGCGCAGTACGCTCCCATGGATGAGCGGCACCCTACCTGGCCGGAAACCGTGTACGGCGGCAGCAAACTGGCCGGCGAGGCTTACGCCCGGGCGTTCTATCGCACCTACGGCATGGACACCGTCGTGGTTCGTCCCTTTAATACATACGGAGAACGCAGCCACTTCGAAGGCGACAGCGGCGAAGTGCTGCCGCGCACCATCGTGCGGCTGCTGGCCGGACACCGCCCGGTGATCTTCGGTGATGGCGAACAGACCCGCGATTTCATGCACGTCTCCGACACGGCGGCGGCCCTGGCCCTGCTGGGGCGCAATCCTGACGTGGCTGGGGAAACGATCAACCTCGGGTCGGGCTCCGAAGTCACCATGAACGATCTGTGCCGCGCGGTGGCCAAAGCAGTAGGGCGACCCGATCTCACCCCCGAACACACCGAGGCCCGGCCCGGGGACGTGCGCCGCCTCATCGGCGATCCCCGCCACATGCACACGTTGACCGGTTTCGTTCCGCAGACAGATTTCTCGGCCGGCGTCGACGCCCTCGTGCGGTGGTTCCGGTCCCGTGACGTGGACGGTGCCGACATGATGTCGCGCATTGAGGACCGCAACTGGCTCAGTGCGGTGGTGCTCTGATGGAACGCATCAACGTGATGAAACCCTGGCTCGGCGCCGAAGAGGTCGCCGCGGTCACCGCTGTCATCGAATCGGGCTGGGTCGCCCAGGGGCCGAAGGTCGCCGAATTCGAGCAACGCTTCGCCGAAACGATGCAGGCGCCGTTCGCCATCGCCACCTCGAACTGCACCACGGCCCTGCACCTGGCTCTGGTCGTGGCCGGGATCACCGCCGGTGACGACGTCGTGGTGCCGTCGTTCTCGTTCATCGCCACGGCGAACGCGGCCTCGTATGTGGGTGCCCGGTCCGTGTTCGCCGACGTCGACGCCCTCACCGGCAACGTCACCGCCGACACGATCCGGGCGGCGCTGACCGACCGCACCCGCGCGGTCATCGTGGTCGATCAGGGCGGCGTGCCCGTCGACCTCGACCCGATTCGGCAACTCTGCGACCCACTCGGCATCATCGTGATCGAAGACTCTGCCTGCGGGGCCGGCTCGGTCTACCGCGGCCGACCGGTCGGTGCCGGAGCCGATCTGGTGGCTTGGTCGTTCCACCCGCGTAAGATTCTCACCACCGGTGAAGGTGGCATGCTCACGACCCGGCGTGCCGACTGGGCCGAGCGGGCGCGCCGGCTGCGGGAACACGCGATGAGCGTTTCGGCGACAGAGCGGCACGCATCCGTGCTGCCGGTACCAGAGCAGTACACCGAAATCGGCTTCAACTATCGCATGACCGACCTGCAGGCAGCCGTCGGGCTCGTGCAGCTCACCCGTCTGCCCGAGATCGTGCGGCGTCGCCGCGAGATCGCCGCGGCCTACACGGATGCGATCAGTCAGGTCGTCGGGCTGCGCGCTGTCGCCGACCCCGCGTGGGGGCAGTGCAACTTTCAGTCCTACTGGATCGAGGTCGGGCCCGAGTACCCGGTTTCCCGGGATGAGCTGCTCGAACGGCTCGCCCAGGCTGGAGTGTCGGCTCGATTTGGGATCATGGCCTCACACCGGCAGCCCGCTCACCGCGACCGCGATACCGGCACGGCCGCGCTCCCCATCACGGAACGCCTGACAGAGAACACGCTGATCCTGCCGGTCTACCATCAGCTGACCGCCCACGACCAGGCACGGGTCATCGACGTGCTCGTGCCCCAGCTGGCCCTGCGGAATGGTTGACCTGATCCTGGTCGGTGCCAGCGGCCTGGCCCGTGAAGTGCTCAGCGTGCTGCGCGGTGCGGGGGATGACCGCAGCGTGGGCGTACTCGACGACTCACCGGGCCTGGCGGGCACCACGCTTGACGGCGCCCCGGTTCTCGGTTCCGTCGACACCATCGGCGAGTATCCGCAGGCCGAGATCTTGCTGTGCGTCGGGGCTGGACGGTCGCGCGTTCTCCTCGCAGCGCGGCTTGAGATCCTCGGCGTGCACACGGACCGGTACACCCGGGTCGTACACGGCAGCGTCGACGTGCCCGCATCGTGTTCGATCGCGCCCGGCTGCATCGTTCTGGCCGGAGTCGTGCTCACCACCGATGTGGTGCTCGGACCGCATGTGGCCGTGATGCCGAACGTCACCCTGACCCACGGAGACCGGGTGGACGCATTCGTAACCCTCTGTGCGGGCGTCACCCTGGGCGGTGACGTGCGCATTGAGCAGGCCGCCTACCTCGGCATGAACAGCGCCGTGCGGCAGTTGCTCACCATCGGCGCGGAGTCCACCATCGGCATGGGTGCCGTGGTGCTGTGCGATGTTCCTCCCGGCCAAACCTGGCTCGGTGTTCCCGCCCGCCGCTACGAGAATGGACAACCCGAATGAGCCTCACCCGACCCGATGCGGTTCCCGCACTGGACCCCGTCACGCAGCCTCTTGACGTGATCACTGCAGCGCCCGTACGCGTGCCGATGCTCGACCTCGGAATTCAGCACCGCCAGATCGCGGACCGGGTCGCGACTGGTTTTGCGCGGGTGTTTGCGGCGACCAGTTTCATTCAAGGCCCGGACGTGGCCATGTTCGAAACGGAATTCGCCGCTTACTGTGAAGCCACCCACGTGATCGGTGTCGGCAACGGCACCGATGCGCTCGAACTGGCGCTGCGCGCCGCCGGGATAGGAACCGGTGACGAAGTGATCGTGCCGGCGAACACCTTCGTCGCCACGGCCGAGGCCGTGCTGAGGGCCGGCGCGCAGGTGGTCTTCGTGGACTGCGATGAAAACTTTCTGATCGACCCGGCGCGGGTGGCTGAGCGCCTCACCGATCGTACCCGCGCCGTCATGGCCGTGCACCTGTACGGGCAGACCGCCCCCGTTGATGAGCTGCGGGCGGTGGTTGGTGAGCACGTCATGATCATCGAAGACGCCGCCCAGTCGCAAGGAGCGCGCTACCGGGGGCGACGGGCCGGATCGCTTGGAGATGTGGCGGGCACCAGCTTCTATCCGGGCAAGAACCTCGGCGCGTACGGCGACGCTGGCGCCGTGATCACCTGCTCACCGCAGATCGCCGACGCCGTGCGCCTGCTGAGCAACCACGGCGGCGTGCGCAAATACGAGCACCTTCGGGTCGGCACCAACTCTCGGCTGGACACTCTGCAGGCCGTGGTGCTGTCGGCCAAACTTGCGCTGCTCGACGACTGGAACGCCCAGCGTCGCACCCTGGCCGAGCGGTACAGCCGGCTGCTGGCCACCGTGCCGCGCGTGATCACCCCCACAACGGTCGCCGGCAACGAGCATGTGTTTCATCAGTACATCGTGCGGGTTCCCGACCGCGACCGGGTGCTGGCGCAGATGAACGCCGCCGGCATCGGCGCGGGCATCCACTACCCGCACCCGGTGCACCTGGTGCCGGCATTCGCCCGCGACGATGAAGGAGTGGGGTCCTTCCCCGTGGCGGAACGTCTGTCTCACGAGATCCTTTCCCTGCCCATTTACCCCGGCCTCACGGAGTCTCAGCAACGCAGGGTAGTTGAGGTGTTAAGGCAGTGCGTGTAAAGATCCCGCCGAGAACCACGCACTCGCGCTCCCTGAGTGATCAGGTGCGCGCGGGTGCGTTCTGGGCGGGTGGAAACGCACTCTTTCTACGCTTTGCCAACATCGCCATCATGGCGGTCGTGGCCCGCATCGTCGCACCCGAAGAGCTGGGCGTTTTCGCACTCACGCTGGTGGTTCACGGGGTTGTGGCGAGCCTTGCCGAGTTGGGGGTGTCCTCGGCCATAGCGCGCTCGGATCAAGACCTGAAATCCATCGCTCCGACCGTTATGACAATCTCCATCGTCACGAGCCTCGCATTCGCCGCGTTGATGGTCATGTTCGCAGAACCGATTGCGACCGCGATGGGCTCCGCTGATGCGGCAGAGCCTCTGCGGGTCATGGCGATCTGTATCGCCCTGGTGGGGCCGTTCGCGGTTCCCGGGGCACAACTGCAACGTGAATTCCGTCAGGACCTCATCTTTCGTGCCACGGCCATCGCCTTCATCCCGGGCAACGCCGTACTGATCGTCGCAGCACTGCTGGGCGACGGTGCAATGGCTTTTGCCTGGTCACGGGTCGTCGGCCAGCTCATCGTGGGCACTCTGCTGGTAATGAGCGTGAACCAGCGGTTTTGGCCGGGTCTGAACACGAGAGTCCTCCGCTCGCTTATCCGCTTTGGCCTTCCGCTCGCTCTTGCCAATGTGCTCAGCCAGGTGCTGCTCAACGTCGACTACGTCTTCATCGGGCGGGTTCTGAACATCGCCGACGTCGGACTCTACAATCTCGCCTTCAATATTTCGCTGTGGTCCACGGCGGTGATCGGGTCCATGCTTAACGGAATCGTTCTCCCGGCTTTCTCGCGCGTGCGTCTAGAGGGGGGAGATCTGCCAGCAGCGCTGCGCAGCGCGGTTCGCAGTGTTGCCCTGATCGCTGCACCGCTCGCGGCCATGGCTATGGCGCTGGCTGAGCCTCTCATCGTCACAATCTACGGTAGTAAGTGGGCCGGTGCAGCACCAGTGCTCATGGTCTTGTCGATCTATGGGTTCTTGTCGGTGATTTGCCTGCTTCTGGCCAACGTCGTCGTGTCGAGCGGCCGCACCGGCGTGTTGTTCACCGTTCAAGTTGTGGCCCTCGCGGCGCTGATGCCCGTTATGTGGGTCGGAGTGTCCGTGGGGGGGCTCGTCGGAGTGGCCGTCTCTCACATCGCCGTCATCGTCTGTGCCACGTTCCCGCTCTACGTCTTCGCGATCCGGCGAACCATGGGCATCGGTCTTCTCCTCATCCTGCGCGCCATGGCCTGGCCCGCGTGCGCGGCCGTGCTTGCCGGTACCGCCGCATGGGCGGGCGCCTACATCTCCACAGTGCCTGTCGTGCAGCTCCTCGTCGGAGGGATGGTGGGGGCTATCGTCTACCTTCTTCTGACGGCCCGGCAACTCACGGTCATATTTCCCGCTGAAGGCCGGCTGCGCCCCATCCGCAGCGCCCTCACCACGCTCAGCCTCCCCGCAGACTGGGTCATCCACCGAATCGACAGGAGTGCCTCATGAGGGTCGCCGTGCTTTACCCCCGCCCCGACGCCCTATCCCCGGCCAACTGGTCGGGCACACCCCGCGGTCTGGCTGAGGGGCTGAGAGACTGCGGGGTCGACGTCGTACCCATTGGCGCTCGGCTCCCCTTCGGTGTCCACCAGGCTGTGGCCGTGCTCTCTCGCATCACCGGCCGGCGAGGGGCGGTCGCCGACCGTCTGCCTGTTCGTCAGTTCGCGCGAACCCGGGTGTTGACGCGCAATCTGGCTGCCGTGGCGGGGTCTCTGGACGCCGTCATCGCGATGGGCACCGAGATGTACGACCTGGCGGCGGTCAGCTATCCGCACGTTCCGGTGGCGACCTACGACGACGGAACCCTGCTGCAAATGTGGCGCAGTCCCGACTCCGACATTCGACAGGCCGGCTTTCCTGCCGATCAGGTGAAACTCTGGTTCGAGCGTCAGGCGGCGTCGAGCCGTGCCGCCACGGTCTGCTGCGCCAGCACCGGGTGGGCCGCGCAGAGCCTGATCGCCGACTACGCCGTTCCCGCCGACCGCGTGAGCGTCGTGGGTATGGGGCATCGCCCGCGTTCGGCGGTGACGAACGCGGCACGGGACTGGTCGGTGCCGCGGTACCTCTTTATCGGCGTTGACTGGCAACGCAAGAACGGCGATGCCGTTCTGACGGCTTTCGCAGAAGTCAAGAAGCTACATCCGCACGCCACGCTGGACGTGGTGGGTCGGCACCCTAAGCTCGACCAGCCCGGCGTCGTTGGGCATGGTTTTCTCGCTCGGGAGGACGCCGCGGCCCAGGCCCGGTTGGATGCCCTGTTTGCCTCGGCCACGGCCTTCGTGCTGCCGAGTCGTTTCGACCCGTCACCGATCGCCTACCTGGAAGCGGCATCCGCCGGGCTGCCGGTCATCGCTACCACGGAGGGCGGGGCGGGCGAGCTGCTCGGGGCAGCCGCCATCACCGTGCATCCCGATGACCCTGCCGGACTGGTTGCGGCGATGCGACGTCTGGCCGATCCTGAGACGGCGCAGTCGATGGGCGCGCAGGCGTCGCACAATGCCCGTCATGCGAGCTGGTCCGATGTTGCTCGGCGCATCCTCGGGGCGCTGGAGATCTCCGTTGACCTCCCCGTTCGGGGAGAAGTCCACTGATGGCTCAGAAAGCCCGACGGACGGTCCTGGTTCAGCTGAACAGTCTGAATCTGGGGGGAACTCAAATCTGTGCACTGGAGTTGGCGTGCTCGCTGCGGTCGCACGGATACGACTCTGTCCTTATGGGGCCGCGGGATACGTTGCCGGACGGACCGTCCCTCCTGGATGTCGCTCGTGGTCGGGGCGTGCGCGTGGAGGCATTCGACAGGCCGCTCACGGTGCGGGCCGGCGCTCGGCTCCTTTCCAGGCGGGCGCGCGCCTGCGGAGCCGATATCGTGCACGTGTATGGGTCAGATCAGGCTCGTTCTGCCTACTGGGGTCCCGCGTTGTTTGCGCGACGGCCGCTGATCTTGACGATCTACGAAATGGCTGTTGCTCAGGCCGAGTTCACTGGTCCGCCGTTGATTGTGGGTACCGGGTATCTGGCTGACGCGCTTGAAGGCCGTGCGGGAGCGACATATTTGGTCAGCCCTCCTGTCGACCTGGACCGCGACAACGTCGACGTCATAGACACGACTGATTTTCTGCGCCTGATCGGTAACCCCTCGGGATCGCAGGTGCGTGTGGTGCTGGTGAGCCGACTGGACGAAGAGATGAAGGCGCACGGAGTCGAGACAGCAATTCGCGCCGTGGAGCGTTCCCGCCGCGCCGACCTGCTCTTGGTCATCGTGGGAACTGGTGATGCCGAGCCACGCCTGCGCGCCCTCGGTCGTGAAGTGAACGCTCACCTAGGCCGCGACGCCGTTGTCTTCGTGGGCGCCCTTGCAGACCCGCGCCCGGCCTATGCCAGCGCGGATGTGGCCTTGGGAATGGGAAGCTCTGCCGCACGTGCTCTCGCATTCGGTCGACGGCTGATCGCCCTGGGCGAATCGGGCTGGAGCATGACATTCACGCCGGAGACCGCGGGCACGCTGTTTCGCAGCAGCTTTTGGAGTGAGGAGCACGTGCCCCACGCGGTTGACCGCCTCGCGCAGGAAATGGATGCGCTCGTGGCTGACACTGCGGCACGACCCGCGCTGGAACAGTTCTCGCGGGAGTTCAGTGCATCGCATTTCGGTCTAACGGCGATGGCCGACCGGCTGGCCGGAGTGTATGACAGCGCGCGTCGGGACTATCGCCTCGGGAACTGGCTGCGGGACCTCAGGGCGGAAGGCCGAACAATGTCGCGGCGGGCATGGGCTGTGGTGAGCACCGGAACTGTACCTCCGGCAACCGACCTGTCCAGAAACTCCACCATTACCTCAAAGCAAGGAACCGCATGAGCCAGTCAGCACGATCTCTGCCAGCGGACCTGTTTCGTCGAATCCGACGCAACGGTGTCGCCGATCTGAGTCAGCGAGTTGTTCGGCGGCTCTACAAACGATTGGACGCGGGAGCCTTGGATTTTCCGCTGCTACCCGAGGATGTTTCGGATTCCACGCGGCTGCGTGACTTCTCCGCTCTCCCTGCAACGGGGTCGCCCGATCGCGGGCCGAGGGACCAACCCGCACAGCTTTCGCGGGATAAGCCCCTGACCATCGGTTGGGTCTGCACGCCCCCAGGCCGCGGTTCCGGAGGTCACACGACGCTGTTCCGCATGGTTGAGGAGATGAGCCGCCGTGGTCATCGCTCTGTGCTCTTTCTCTACGACCGTCACGGCGGTGATCTGGACGGGCACGCCCGAGTGCTCCGAGAGGGATGGCCGCACCTTCGAGTCGATATTCGTGACGCCCAAGATGGCATCTTCGGCGTCGATGCTGCCGTGGCCAGCTCCTGGGACACGGCGCATGTGCTCGCGGCGCGCCTGCGCACGCGAGCAGCGCTGCTGTACTTTATTCAGGACTTCGAGCCATACTTCTACCCGCGCGGGTCTTTGCAGGCCTTCGCGGAGGACAGCTACCGGTTTGGGTTTCGCAATATAGCACTCGGCAGTATGGTGGCCGGCGAGCTCAGTACCCGCGGGATTCCGCAAACGACTGTGCCCTTCGGCTGTGACACAGACGTGTACGGTCTCACCAATCGGGGAGAGAGGTCGGGCATCGTCTTCTACACCAAGCCGGGAGTTGATCGCAGAGGATTTCTGCTAGCCCAACGGGGGGTGGAAGAATTTCACCGCCGGCATCCCGAACAGCAAATTCATGTCTACGGTGAAGCCGTCGACGACTGGAGCCTCCCGATCATACGGCACGAGCGGTTGGACCCGAGCGCCCTCAATACGCTCTACAACGCGTCCTTGGCAGGAATTGCGATGTCCTTCACGAACGTGTCGCTGGTGGCGGAGGAGCTGCTTGCGGCCGGGGCCATACCGATCGTGAACGATTCGGCGGATGCTCGGGCGGACCTGACAAACGCGGAGGTTGAATGGGCCACACCGACGCCGGGCGGCATCGCGGACGCACTGTGCCGTGTCGTGGAACGGGCGGATTATGCGTTGCGCAGTGTGGCCGCAAGTGATGCGGTCAGACACGGTTGGGGGCCAGCCCAGGGCTTGGTGGCGGACACCATAACGGACGCTGTCCGGGCAGAATCGGGACTCGCGGTCGGGCCAGCGGGGGGGCTGACTGGCCAAGCCCACCTGCGTGCCCAAGACAAAACGGGTCTGAGGCAGAGAACCGTGTTCCCTGCCTCAGACCCGTCCTATTGATCCCGACCACCCATCACGACGCGATGGGTGTAACAGTGAAGTTAGCCGGGTGCCGAAACGCTGGTGCCGTCGGCGTAGACGTTGCCCGACCACGCGTTCCCGTTGCCAGACACGTAGGCCGTAGCGGCGCCAAACTTGCCACACTTCGGGTACCAGGTGTTCCCGAAGGTGTTGCCGATGTAACGCGCGTTGATCGGCGCGATCCCGGAATCATTGCCCGCGTACAGGCAGTAGCCACCGCCGTTAAGTAGGTTGCCCTGCACCAACGCGTTCTGCACGGCGCGTTGCTGACCGAACATGGACACGGCGGACGAGAAGTTCGGGGCGTTCCCCGCGTCCAGTCGGTTGTTCACGATCGTGAAGTTGGACCCGCCCTGGGTGTAGACGGCCTCATTGTGGCTGCCACCATTACCCGGATCGCCGATAACGCTGAGGTCGTGAACCCAGGAGTTCCTGATCGTGACGTTGTCTTCCATGTAGAAGGCCTTGCCCCAGCCGTGGACGTTACAGCCGTCGCAGCTGTAGTTCGCCCAGCCGATTGCCGGAACACCGGCGCCGGACGTTCCCGGGCCGACGATTTCAATGCGTTGGAACACCGCTCCGCTGGAGAAAACTTGAATCTTTCCCGTGATCTTGGAATTCTTAATGGTGACGTTGTCCGCGTGAATTTTCACGTTTCCGGTGATGTTCAGGCCAGAGATCACGGTTCCGGGGGTGGTGATGTTCAAGCCGCCCGAATTGGTGAGGGCTGTTCCAGCCGGAACACCCGTGGTCGTAGCGTTCGGCCATTCGCTGGGTGTCGGCGTGGGCGTCGGTGTCGGTGTGGGTGTTGGGGTGGGCGTAGCGGTGAAGGCGACGTCAACGAAGTAGTTCGTGGCCTTGAAGGTACTTACCGGAAAACCGCCGCTGCCATAGACATAGCGGCCATTGTTCGTCGCTCCGGCGGTGAGGGAGCCGGTGGTCTTGGCGGAGGTGAAGTAGTTCGTTGTGTAGGAGTAGCGCCCCTGCGGTGCTTTGTAGGAGACGACGTAGCGGGTTCCTGCGGTGAGGTTGACGGGGGTGCTGAGTGTGGCGCCTTGCCAGCCTGAGGCGGTTTCCCCGGTGAAGGTCACGGTGGAAAGCCGGGTTCCACCTGCGCTCCAGATGCTGCCGGTGTGGGTGCCCGTGTTGGTTGACCCTTTGTAGAAGCGGATGCCGGTGGCCTGGCCAGCGACGGACGGTGTGAAGGACATGCCCAGTTCGACGGACGCCGTGTCGTTGGCGGTGGCGACGGCAGGTTGTTCGTTGCCGAACAGACCGACGGAATTGGCTGGGACGGCCGATTGCACGCTGGTTTGAATAGGGGATTGGGCGGTGAAGCCCACGGCCGATGCCGCGGTTGTGCCCGCGAGAATCAGCCCACTTGTGGCGAGTATTGCGATCAGCGAGTTGCGCCGCCAGGGGTGGCTGGTGCGTGTCGCGGTGTTTCTGTTCAAAACTAACTACCTCCTGTCGTCGAAGACCGGGTGGGTCTTCGACGCGCCCTACGGGCTGTCTCGCGACATCGGAATGCTCCAATGCCGATAGCCGACTGTACCCCGTTCGGGGGTAAAACCTAGAGTCTGGTCGCGAAATACAGAAAACGGAGTTAGAGTCCATTTTTTGAAATTGCAGGTGTTGCGCGCTGGAGACAAGAAAAAAACGGAGCAGCCGCCGGGGGTTCCCGTGGCGGCTGCT
>JBBQYN010000057.1:0-11043 GCA_038208655.1 Actinomycetales bacterium | reverse complement strand
ACCAGTTCAATGTCGAGCTCGTCGACCGCCTCGATGACGCGGGCCTCGAACGCGGCCTTGCTGGCGGCATCCGTGATGGGCCGGGATTCGAACGGCACACCATAGAACCCCGCGAGGTCGCGCAGCGTGCCGTGGTTGCTGAGAACGAGGGGAATCTCCACCGGAATCTGGCCGCCGCGCTGGCGAAAGAGCAGATCGTTCACGCAGTGCGCGGCGCTGGAGGCCAGCACGAGCGTGCGCAGCGGCCGGCCGACCCTGTCGACGACGGCCTCCATGGCATACCGGGCGATGACGGGCTCGAGCACGGTCTCGATCTCACCCTGGCCGGCGGGGGACTCCACCTGCAGGCGCATGAAGAACCGCCCGGTGTCGTCGCTGGAAAACTGCTGGCTTTCCACGATATTGCCGTGGGCCGCGACGATGGCCCCGCTGACGGCGTGCACGATTCCCGGCTGGTCGGCGCAGGCGAGGGTGATCACCCAGTGGTGGGTGGGGCTGGAAGACGTCATCAGGCCAGATTACCGATGATGACGCACCATCGCCGCCGCGAGGGTGCCCGGACGCCGTCGCGACGCCGCCCGTTGACGCAGGCCGCTCCCGGGGTAGACTCGTTGTTGGCCGTGCTGAACAAGTCGGCCCCGGGCGCGCACGTCGGCGCGCAGTCGATGCCGACGGTCTCGGACTCTGCGCATGGCGCGGAAACCGTGCGTGTGACACCCTCGGGCATCCTCCAGCGTGAGTGCAGCCATGACCAACACAGCCAATATTTTCTTGCCCTCCACCGCCCGGGTGCGGGCGGCCCAGACCGGCCCCGGACCGGTGACGCCGTCGTTTCCCTGGGTCGGCCTGATCACCCTTGCCGCCGCTGTGTTCCTCTCGGTCACCTCGGAAATGCTGCCGACAGGCCTGCTGCCCGAGATGAGCCGCAGCCTCGACGTGACCGAATCCCAGATCGGCCTGCTGGTGTCGTGGTTCGCGTTCACCGTCGTGGTCACCACGGCCCCGGTCGCAATCTGGACCCGGCGCTTTCCCCGGCACGGCCTGATCATCGTGGTGTTGGTGATCTTCGCCGTGAGCAACGTGCTCACCGCCATCGCACCCACCTACGAACTCGTGGTGGCGGCGCGGATTCTCGGCGGTGTCGCGCACGGCCTGTTCTGGTCGGTCGTGGGCGCCTACGCCGGGCACCTGGTGCCCAAGGCGCAGATCGGCCGGGCCGTGTCGCTCACCGTGGCCGGCGGAACCCTGGCCTTCGTCTTCGGGGTTCCGCTGGGAACCGCGGCCGGGCACCTGATCGGGTGGCGACTCTCGTTCGTGGGGCTCGCCGTGCTGATGCTGGTGGGCGCGGTTCTGGTCTGGAAGTTCCTGCCGCCGGTGGTCCGGTACCCCACCGGCCCCGCCGCATCCGTTCCGGCCACCGGATCGGGACAGGCCCGCACCCGGCGCCCGCGTGACGCCAGCACGCCGGCGATCGTGCTGATCTGCACCATCACGGGCATCACCATGGTGGGCCACTACAGCTTCTACACTTACATCGCGCCCTACCTGCTCGACGGCCTGGGCATCGACCTGGCCTACCTGGCCCCGATGCTGCTGGCCTATGGCGTGGCCGGCGCGGTCGGGCTGCTACTGGTCGGCACCGTGTTCGGCCCCCGCCCCACCCTGGGCCTGATCCTGGGCCTGGCCGCGAGCGCCGTGAGCGTGAGCGTGCTCGCCCTGTTCTCGGGCACCCTGCCCGTGGCGCTGGCCGCCTTCGTGCTCTGGGGCATGGCGTTCGGCATGCTGCCGCCGCTGCTGCAGACCCGCATGCTGCACACCGCGTCGGCGGGCATCCGCGACACCGCGAGCGCGTTCTACACGACGGCGTTCAATGCCGGCATCGGCGGCGGCGCCCTGCTCGGGGCCGCCCTATTCGACAGTGTCGGGCTGCAGGCGGTTCCTGCGGTCTACGTGGCCCTGCTGCTGGTGGCCCTCACGCTCGTGATCGTCACCACCCCACGGCGCCGGCGAGACGCCGCGGGGTGACCGTCTGCGGAACGATCAGACGGGCTGGCTGACCTGATTCAAGGTAGGGGGTCCCCTGTGGTCGGGTAGACTAGACAACTACCTGCCGACTTGACAAGCCTGGAGGCCACATGGCGCAATTCCTCCTGGCGTTCATCGTGCTCTCGGTTCTCACCCCGCTGCTCACTCGCTGGCTGGGCACGCGGGTTTTCTATGTGATCGCCGTTCTGCCCGCCGCCGCTTTCGCCTACACGCTCACCCAAACGGCCACCGTGACGGCCGGCGGTGCCGTAACCCAGTTCATCCCGTGGATCGCACAGCTCGGGGTGAACTTCTCCTTCCGCGTCGACACGCTGGCCTGGCTGCTCGCTCTGGTCGTCACCGGCGTCGGTGCCCTGGTGCTGGTGTACTGCGCCCGCTACTTCCAGGAAGACGAACCCAACCTGGGCCGTTTCGCCGCCGTGCTGCTGGCCTTCGCCGGCACCATGTACGGCCTCGTCACCGCCGACGACATCGTGGTGATGTTCATGTTCTGGGAGATCACCAGCGTGCTCTCCTACCTGCTGATCGGGCACTACACGCACAAGCGGGAAAGCCGCGGTGCGGCACTGCAGGCGCTGATCGTGACGACGTTCGGCGGCCTGGTGATGCTCGTCGGCGTGGTCATGCTCTCCGTCGGCGCCGGCACCACCTCCCTCGCGGTGATCGTGGCGACCCCCGTCACCGGCACGATCGGCACCTGGGCGGTTCTGCTCATCCTGGTGGGAGCACTCTCGAAATCCGCGCTGGTGCCCTTTCACTTCTGGCTGCCCGCGGCGATGGCCGCGCCCACTCCGGTCAGCGCCTACCTGCACGCCGCCGCCATGGTCAAGGCCGGCATCTACATCGTCGCCCGGCTCGCGCCCGGCTACGCCGACAGCGACGGCTGGCTGCCGGTACTCGTCACCCTCGGCACCTGGACCATGCTCGTCGGCGCCTGGCGATCCCTGCGCCAGTACGACCTCAAGCTGCTGCTCGCGTACGGCACGGTCAGCCAGCTCGGTTTCCTCATGATCGCGGTAGGTTTCAATACCCGCGACACCGCCCTGGCCGGCGCCGCGCTGCTGCTGGCGCACGCGCTCTACAAGGCCACCCTGTTCCTGGTCGTGGGGATCATCGACCACCGTGCCGGCACCCGAGACTGGCGCAAGCTGTCGGGTCTGGGCCGCAAGGCCCCGGGCCTGGCCGTCATCGCCGTCATCGCCGTGGCATCGATGGCGGGAGTGCCGCCGCTGTTCGGGTTCGTCGCCAAGGAAGCGGTCTTCACCTCGCTGCTGGACGCCGGCCTCGGCGGCTCGGCGTGGGGCTACATCGCCCTCGCGGGAACGGCCGTCGGGTCTGTGCTCACGGTCGCGTACAGCATCCGTTTCTTCTGGGGCGCTTTCGGCACCCGCAAGAACCAGCCCGTCACCGCGCTGCACCCGAGTCCGTGGGACGCCCTGCTCGCCCCGGCCGTGCTGACCGTCGCCACCGTGGTTCTGGGGCTGTTCGCCTCCGCCCTCGACCCGGTGCTGGCCTCGTACGCCGACACCGTGCCCGGCGCCGGCAGTATGGAAGAGCCCTACCACCTGGCTCTCTGGCACGGCTTCGAACCGGCGCTGTTCCTGAGCGCGATCGTCATCGGGCTCGGAATCCTGATGTTCGTCAGCCGCCGCCGTGTCGCCCGGCTGCAGGCGAAGGTGCCCGACACCATCGATGCCGGCCGCGGCTACGGCAAGGCCGTGCGTGCTGTCGACCGGATCGCCGCGCGCGTCACCCACTTCGCCCAGACCGGCGGCCTGCCGCAATACCTCAGCACCATCCTCACCGTGTTCGTGCTGGCCCTGGGTTTCGCGGCGTTCGTGAACCGCACCTGGCCCGACAGCGTGGTGCTCTACGACTACCCCGGTCAGGTGCTCATCGCCCTGATCATGGGCATCGCCGCCGTGATGGCCGCACGCGTGCGGGAACGGATGACCGCCGTGATCCTGGCCGGCGTTACCGGCTACGGCCTGGTTGCGCTGTTCGCCTTCCACGGCGCCCCCGACCTCGCCCTCACCCAGGCTCTCGTCGAATCCGTCACGCTAGTCATCTTCGTGCTTGTGCTGCGCCGGCTGCCGGCCAACATCGCCCAGCACAACAAGCCCGTGCGCCGCAAACGCCGGCTGGTGATCGGCGGTCTCGTGGGCCTCGTGATGGGCACCATCGGTGTCATCGCCCTCGGCGCCCGCGACTTCGCGAGCATCGCCGGTGCACTGCCGCGGCTGGCCGTCGAGGAGGGCCACGGCGACAACATCGTCAACGTGATGCTCGTCGATATTCGTGCCTGGGACACCATGGGCGAAATCTCGGTGCTCATCGTCGTGGCGACCGGGGTCGCTAGCCTGCTCTTCGTGTCCGGCCGCAACTCCGTGGTGCCCCGGCTCAAGGAATCCCGCAGCCTGCGCACCGCCGCCAACCGCCGCCGCGTCGTCGCCGACCCGGAGTTCTCCAGCGAGGGTCACGCCGTGAGCCGGCAGGCCTTCCTGCTCGCCGGCCGCAAGAACGCGCCACGCAGCCGTTCCATCCTCATCGAGGTGCTCGTGCGACTGCTCTTCCACCCCGCCATGGTCGTGTCCATCTACCTGCTCTTCGCCGGGCACAACCTGCCCGGCGGTGGGTTTGCCGGCGGGCTGCTCGCCGGCCTGGCCCTCGTCGCCCGGTACCTGGCCGGCGGCCGCTACGAACTCAGCGAAGCCGCCCCCATCGACCCGGGCCAGATCCTCGGCCTCGGCGTGATCCTCGCCGTGGGCATGAGCGTCGTCTCGCTGTTCTTCGACGGCATCCCGCTCGAATCGGCGTACTTCACCGCCGACGTTCCGGTGCTCGGCTATCTGTCCTTCGGCACCTCCACCATCTTCGACATCGGCGTCTACCTCGTCGTGATCGGCCTGACCTACGACATTCTGCGCAGCCTCGGCAGCGAGATCGACCGGCAGAGTGAAGCGGCCGAAATCGGCCTGCGGCCCGAACCCGTGATCGATCCGGCAGCGGATGCCGCGGTGCATGCCGCCGCCCCGCCCCCCGCCCCGCCGACAGCGCCGCATCCCGGTGCCGAACCCCCGGCCAGTACCGACCAGCTCACCGACACCGATCGGACCGCGACCAGCACGACCAGCACGACGAGCACGACGAGCACGACCAGCGCTGAGGAGGCCACCCGATGAACGCGTCCCTCACTCTCGTGATCGTGATGGCCGTGATGTACGGCGCCGGCGTCTACGTGATGCTCGAACGCAGCCTGACCCGGGTGCTGATTGGATTCCTGCTGGTCGGCAACGCCACCAACCTGCTCATCTTCATCATGAGCGGGCGACCGGGTAGCTCTCCGATCGTCACCGGCACCAGCCTGGACGACACCATGGTCGACCCCGTCCCGCAGGTGCTCATGCTGACCGCGATTGTGATCAACTTCGGCATCACCGCGCTTCTGCTCGCCCTGATCTACAGGTCATGGTGGCTCGCGCAGCTCGGCGACGAGGGCGACACCCTCACCGACGAGCACGCCGCCGAAACCAGCGGTGAGGCCGAAGAAACCTTCCGGTCGTCTGCCGACGACGATGACGCCATCGCTGAATCCATTGACGAGTTTGAACGCGGCGACGGCGTGGTCAGCGACGAAGACTCACCGGCCACCCGCCGCACCGATGACGGGGGCACCCGATGACCTCGCTCGTACCCCTGATTGTCGCGCTGCCGCTGCTCGGTGCCGCCGTGGCCCTCATGGCCGGCCAGCGTCGCCGCCTGCAGGTGCTCGTCAGCGTCGCGAGCCTCACCGCGGCGGCCGTGATGAGCGCCGTGCTGCTGGTCCTGGTGGATCGCGACGGTCCCGCGGTCGTCAAGGTCGGTGGCTGGGATGCCCCGTGGGGGATCGTGCTCGTCGTCGACCGGCTCTCCGCGATCATGCTGCTCATCGCCGCCCTGATGCTGCTCGGCGTGCTGGTCTTCGCGGTCGGTCAGGGCATCATCGACGGCGACGAGGAAGCCCCGGTGTCGATCTTCCATCCCACCTATCTGGTGCTCGCGGCCGGGCTGTTCAATGCCTTCGTGGCCGGTGACCTCTTCACCATGTACGTGGGCTTTGAGATGCTGCTCTCGGCCAGCTACGTGTTGCTGACCCTCGGCGGCACGGGAGCGCGCATCCGGGTGGGCATCACCTACATCATCGTGAGCCTGGTCTCCTCGTTGCTGTTCCTCAGCGCCATCGCCCTGATCTATGGGGCCACCGGCACAGTGACGCTGGCCCTGATCGCCGAACGGATGCCGCAGCTCCCCGCCGACGTGCAGCTGATCCTCGGGCTGCTGCTGCTGATCGCCTTCGGGGTGAAAGCGGCCGTGTTCCCGATGTCGTTCTGGCTGCCGGACTCCTACCCGACCGCGCCCGCGCCGGTCACCGCGGTGTTTGCCGGGCTGCTGACCAAGGTCGGCGTCTACGCCATCCTGCGTACCCAGACCCTGTTCTTCCCCGAGAACCAATTCTCGATACCCCTGATGGTCGTGGCCGGGCTCACCATGCTGGTCGGGATTCTGGGCGCGCTCGCCCAAGCCGACATCAAGCGGTTACTGTCCTTCACCCTGGTGAGCCACATCGGCTACATGCTGTTCGGTATCGCAATCGGCACCCCGCTCGCCATCGCCGCCACGATCTTCTACGTGGTGCACCACATCACCGTGCAGACGACCCTGTTCCTCGCCGCGGGCCTCATTGACCGGGTCGGCGGCACCACCTCGCTGTCCCGGCTCGGCGGTCTGCTGAAATCGTCGCCGCTGATCGCGATCCTGTTCTTCATCGGCGCCCTGAACCTCGGCGGTATCCCGCCGTTCTCCGGGTTCCTCGGCAAGATCGCCCTGTTCCAGGCCGGCACCAGCATCGGCGACCCGATCATGTACGTGCTCATCGCGGTGGGAGCACTCACGTCGCTGCTGACCCTGTACGCCCTCGCCCGGGCCTGGAATATGGCCTTCTGGCGGCCCCGCACCGAGGTGAAGAACTTCACCTCGACGATGTCGGCGCTGCTGGTGGAAGACCCCCAAGACGAGGGCATGGTGCGCAAGAAGACCATCTCGCCCCTCATGATCGGAGCGACCACATCGATGCTGGTGCTGACTCTCGGCCTCAGCGTCTTCGCCGGCCCGATCTTCGACCTGACGACGCGCGCGGCCGAGAACATCAGCGATCCCTCGACCTACATCGACGCCGTCTTCCCCGGTGGCACCGGCTTCATCGGCGAGAGTAACGTGGGCACCGGATTCGAGGAGGACAGACGATGACGACCCCGCGCGAACGCCTCGACGCCGTCGTCAACCAGATTCCGCCGCTGGCGACCCTGGTCGTGCTCTGGATGCTGCTCTGGGGCGAGTTCTCCTGGCTGAACGTGCTCGTCGGCCTGGTGGTGGGCCTGGTCGTCTCCGTCGCGTTCTACCTGGTGCCGGTTCAGCTCAGCGGCCGGTTGCACCCGGTACACGCCGTGGCCTTTTTCCTGCGGCTGCTGGTAGACATCGTGCGCGCCTCCGTGGACGTGGCATGGCTGGCCGTGAACCCGCAACTGGTCACCAGCAACGCGATCCTGGCCATTCCGCTGCGCACCCGAAGCGATCTGATCCTCACCTGGACGGCCGTGGCGACATCGATCGTACCCGGGTCCATCGTGATCGACATCGAACGGGAAAGCTCCACGATGTTCCTGCATGTGCTCAACATGGGCAGCGCCCGCGACATCGAACGCTTCCGTCGCCGGGTGCTCGACACCGAGCGGCGCATCGTGCGCGCCTTCGGCTCCCGGGAAGACGTCGAGCGGATTCGGGGGGTGCGGCCCGAAAACCGGGTCGCCGCCCGCGGTGGGGACGACGCTGTCGACTCCGCCGATGCTCAGATCCAGACTCCGATCACCCTGACCACCCCGGTGCAGCGCCCGAAGCGCCCCAAACGTCCCGGCAAAACCGCGCCCCCGGCGCGACGAGAGAAAGGCACCACATGATGCTGCAGATTGTGGCGGTGATCGCTGGAGTGATGTTCGCCGTTGCGGCGCTGCTCTCGGTGTACCGCATCGTTGTGGGCCCGAGCGTGCTCGACCGGGTGATCGCCTCGGATGTGCTCGTGGCCACGGTCATCTGCGCCCTCGCCACCGAAATGGCGCTGAACCGGCACACCGACACGCTCCCGGTACTGCTGGTTCTGAGCCTGTTCGCGGTGCTCGGCTCGCTCAGCGCCGCCCGCTTCCTGCCGGGTCGGGATAGCGCATGATCGAGCTCGGCGCGAACGTGCTGACCCACGACATCGTCACCGCCGTGCTGGTGCTGGCCGGGGCCATGATGTGCCTCGCCGCCGGGATCGGGCTGATCCGCTTTCCGGACGTGTTGTCCCGCCTGCATGCGGCCACGAAACCACAGATCTTCGGACTGATGGCCGTCTGCGCCGATGTCGCCATCAACAACTTCTCCGTCGGTACCGTCACCCTGGTGGTGGCGATCGTGGTGTTCCAGGCCCTGACCGCGCCGATGGCCGCCCATGTGGTGGGCCGGGCCGCGTACGACACCGAGCACATGCACCCCGAACTGCTCCTGGTCGATGAGCTGCGCGACCGCCGCCGCGACTGACGCGCCGCGGGCCGCAACTGGTACCATGAGAGCGTCGCAACTGGCGTAGCACGAAGATGGGTCACCATCGGGGAGCGACTGACACGGTTCGTGGCCGCACGCCTGGGCCGCACCATCCACTTCTAAGGAGAACTCCGTGCCCGAATTTGCCGCACCCGCCCTGCTGAACTCCACCTTCAACGAGCCCCTCGAGGTCGTCGACCCCGAGATCGCCGCCGTACTCGAGCAGGAACTCGGCCGCCAGCGCGACTACCTCGAGATGATCGCCAGCGAGAACTTCGTGCCGCGCTCCATTCTGCAGTCGCAGGGGTCCGTGCTCACCAACAAGTACGCCGAGGGTTACCCGGGACGCCGCTACTACGGCGGCTGCGAGTACGTCGACGTTGCCGAGCAGCTCGCCATCGACCGCGCCAAGAGCCTCTTCGGCGCCGAGTACGCCAACGTGCAGCCGCACTCCGGAGCCACCGCGAACGCGGCCGTGCTCTCCGCCATCGCCACTCCCGGCGACACGATCCTCGGCCTCGAACTCTCCCACGGCGGCCACCTCACCCACGGCATGAAGCTGAACTTCTCCGGCAAGCTCTACAACCCGGTCGCCTACGGCGTGGACCCGGAATCGTTCCTGGTCGACATGGACTCCGTGCGCGACGCCGCGATCGAGCACAAGCCCAAGGTGATCATCGCCGGTTGGTCCGCGTACCCGCGCCACCTCGACTTCGCCGCCTTCCGCGCCATCGCCGACGAGGTCGGCGCGCTGCTCTGGGTCGACATGGCCCACTTCGCCGGCCTGGTCGCCGCCGGAGTGCACCCCTCGCCCGTGCCCTTCGCCGACGTCGTCTCGACGACCGTGCACAAGACCCTTGCCGGACCGCGCTCGGGCCTGATCCTGTCCCGCGACAAGGTGCTCGCCAAGAAGCTCAACTCCAACGTCTTCCCCGGCCAGCAGGGCGGACCGCTCATGCATGTCATCGCCGCAAAGGCGACCGCGTTCCTGCTCGCCGCGCAGCCGGAGTTCCGCGACCGCCAGGAGCGCACGATCGAGGGCGCGCAGCTGCTCGCCGCTCGCCTGATGGCCTCCGATTCGGCCGCCGTGGGTATCGACGTGCTCACCGGGGGCACCGACGTGCACCTCGTGCTCGCCGATCTGCGCAACTCCCAGATCGACGGCCAGCAGGCCGAAGACCTGCTGCACTCGGTCGGGATCACGGTCAACCGCAACTCGGTGCCGTTCGACCCGCGCCCGCCGATGGTCACCTCCGGGCTCCGCATCGGTACCCCGGCCCTCGCCACCCGCGGCTTCGCGGCGGCCGAGTTCACCGAGGTCTCCGACATCATCGCCCTCGCGCTGCTGCCCGACCCGGATGTCGAGGCGCTGCGCGAGCGCGTGCTCACCCTCACCGAGGGATTCCCGCTCTACCCCGGTCTCGAGAACTGGTAGCGGTTCGGCTCGACGGCATCGCCACAGCATCCGCCGTCAAGGCCGAACTCACCGGTCGGATCAGCGCCCTGTAGGCCGCCGGCATCGCGCCGGGCCTCGGCACGCTGCTGGTCGGAAGCGATCCCGGCTCCCTCTCCTATGTCGCGGGCAAGCACCGGGACTGCGCCGAGGTCGGAATCGAGTCGATCCGCGTCGACCTGCCCGCCACGGCATCCGAGTCGGAGGTTCGTGACGCGATCGCGGCGCTCAACGCCGATCCGTCGGTGACCGGCTACATCATCCAGCTGCCGCTGCCCGCCGGTCTCGACGAGAACGCGATGCTCGAGCTGATGGATCCGGACAAGGATGCCGACGGGCTGCACCCGACGAACCTGGGGCGGCTCGTGCTCGGCGTCGCCGGGGAGCTCGACTCCCCGCTGCCGTGTACCCCGGCAGGAATCGTCGAAATGCTGCGCCGTTATGAGGTTCCGATCGAGGGAAAGCACGTCGTCGTCGTGGGTCGTGGGCTCACGGTCGGACGTCCGCTCGGGCTGCTGCTGACCCGCAAGGGCATCGACGCGACCGTCACCCTCACCCACTCCCGCACGGTGGACCTCGCGAGCGAGGTGCGTCGCGCCGACATTGTCGTGGCGGCGGTCGGCGTCGCCGGGCTCATTCAGCCGGACTGGGTCAAGCCCGGCGCTGCGGTGCTCGATGTGGGCATCACCCGCGTCGTCGACGAGAGCACCGGCACGGCGCGGCTGCGCGGGGACGTCGACCCTGGCGTCGCGGATGTCGCCGGCTACCTCTCGCCGGTCCCCGGCGGAGTCGGTCCGATGACGCGCGCCATGCTGCTGGTCAACGTGGTGGAGGCGGCCGAGCGGCTTCGCTGACGCTGTCTGGCTCGCGGCAACCGCACGCAACGCAGGAGATCCGGCGACTCACCGTGTTGCGACGCCCAGAAACTC
>JBBQYN010000056.1:0-11056 GCA_038208655.1 Actinomycetales bacterium | reverse complement strand
TGTCGTTCAGATCAACTACATCGACAAGACCGGCGACGAGGCCTGGCAGAACTTCTCCGAGAAACTGTCCTGCCCCAACGAGCACCCCGTGCAGCTCACCGAGATCGAACCGCGCACCTTTTCGTTCAACGCTCCGTTCGGCGCATGCCCGGAATGCTCGGGCCTGGGCACCCGGATGTCCGTCGACGCCGACCTGCTGCTCGGCGACCCCGACCTCAGTATCGCCGAAGGTGTCGTGCTGCCCTGGACCACCCAAGGCAAAGGGCTCTTCCAGTACTACGAGAAATTGCTCGACGGGCTCTCCCATGACCTGGACTTCTCCCTCGACACCCCGTGGGGTGAACTGACCGATGAGGTGCAGAACGCCGTGCTGCGCGGGGACAACTTCGAGGTACGCGTGAAATGGAAGAACCGCTACGGCAGGGAGATGAGCTACACTTCCGGGTTCGAAGGCGTCGTTCCCTACATCGAACGTCAGTACCTGCAGGCAGAAAGCGACACGCAGCGTCAGCGCTGGGGGGAGTACCTGCGGGAGGTGGCCTGCCACGTCTGCAACGGCACCCGGCTGAAGCCGGAAGTGCTCGCCGTGACCATTCACGACGCGAGCATCGCCGAGGTGTGCGAGCTGAGCCTGAGCGACGCGCGCGGTTTCATGGAGACGCTGCAGCTGACCGAGCGGGAACAGACCATCGCCGCCCAGGTGCTGCGCGAGATCAAGGTGCGCCTGGACTTCCTGATCCGGGTCGGCCTGACGTACCTGAACCTGGCCCGCGCCGCCGCGACACTGTCCGGCGGTGAAGCCCAGCGCATCCGCTTGGCCACACAAATCGGATCAGGGCTCACCGGTGTGCTCTACGTGCTCGACGAACCGAGCATCGGCCTGCACCAACGGGACAACCGACGCCTGATCGAGACCCTCGTGGCGCTGCGGGACCTCGGCAACACCCTGATCGTGGTCGAACACGACGAAGACACCATCCGCACCGCCGACTGGGTCGTCGACATCGGCCCGGGTGCGGGCGTCAACGGCGGCACGGTGGTGCACTCCGGTTCCTACACCGACCTGCTCGCCAACACCGACTCCCTGACCGGGGACTACCTTTCCGGCCGGGAAAGCATCGCGACTCCCGCGACGCGGCGGCCGCTGGATCCGGAACGCCAGATCGTGGTGACCGGCGCGGAGGCCAACAACCTCAAAAAAGTCTCGGTGACCTTTCCTCTGGGCGTGTTCACCGCCGTCACCGGCGTCAGCGGCTCCGGCAAGTCGTCGCTGGTCAACGACATCCTTTATCGGGTGCTCGCCAACCGGCTCAACGGCGCCCGCAAACTGCCGGGCAAGCACACCCGGGTGACCGGGCTCGAGCAGCTCGACAAGGTCGTGCACGTCGACCAGGCTCCGATCGGGCGCACCCCGCGGTCCAACCCGGCCACCTACACCGGCGTGTTCGACAAGATCCGCACGCTGTTCTCCGAAACCATCGAAGCCAAGGCGCGCGGCTACCTACCCGGTCGGTTCAGCTTCAACGTCAAGGGTGGCCGCTGTGAGGCCTGCTCCGGCGACGGAACCATCAAGATCGAAATGAACTTCCTGCCTGACGTCTACGTGGCGTGCGAGGTGTGCGGGGGAGACCGCTACAACCGCGACACGTTGACCGTGCACTACAAAGGCAAGAGCATCGCCGAGGTGCTCAACATGCCGATCATGGAGGCGGCCGAGTTCTTCGAGGCCATCTCGTCGATCCACCGTTTTCTGAAAACCCTCGTGGAGGTGGGCCTCGGCTACGTGCGGCTGGGCCAGAGCGCCACGACCCTCTCCGGAGGAGAAGCCCAGCGTGTGAAACTCGCCACCGAGCTGCAGCGCCGCTCCAACGGCCGCACCGTGTACGTGCTCGACGAACCCACCACCGGGCTGCACTTCGAAGACGTGCGCAAACTGCTGCTGGTGCTCAACAGCCTGGTCGAGAAGGGCAACACCGTCATCGTGATCGAGCACAACCTCGACGTGATCAAGTCCGCGGACTGGGTCATCGACCTCGGGCCCGAGGGCGGCTCCGGCGGCGGACGCATTCTGGCCACCGGAACACCCGAGCACATCGCCACGGTCGACGCCAGTTTCACCGGCTACTTCCTCAAGGAGATCCTCGACGCACCCGTGGGCCTGTCACGACGGGTGCTGGCCTGATTTCACGACGACCATGTCTGACGCGCTGAGCTACCGCCCCCAGCCGGGCGAGATTCCGACGAACCCGGGCGTGTACCGGTTTCGGGACCCCGACGACCGGGTGCTCTACGTGGGCAAGGCCAACAACCTGCGCGCCCGGTTGGCGAACTACTTCGCGCCCCTGAACAGCCTGCACGAACGCACCCGGCGCATGGTCACCCGCGCGTCGAGCGTCGAGTGGACTGTCGTGGGCACGGAAGTCGAAGCTTTGCAGCTGGAATGGTCCTGGATCAACGAATACGATCCGCCGTTCAACGTGAAGTTCAAAGACGACAAGAGCTACCCGTACCTTGCGGTGACCCTCGCCGACGAGGCGCCGCGAGCCCTGGTCACGCGCACCACCGGCATCAAGGGCGCCCGGTACTTCGGCCCGTACCCAAAGGTGTGGGCGGTGAACGAGACCGTCGAGCTGATGCTCAAGGCCTTCCCGATCCGCACCTGCAACAACGCCAACTACAAACGGGCGATGGACTCGGGAAAACCGTGCTTCGCCGGTCAGATCGGCAAATGCTTCGGTCCCTGCTCCGGAAAGGTCAGCTTCGCCGAACACCGCGTGATCGTGGACGAGTTCGTGAGCTTCATGAGCAGCCACGACCGCAAACTCATCAACGCCCTTACCGCCGAGATGAAGGTCGCCGCGGCCGAACAGAACTACGAACTCGCCGGCAAACGCCGCGACCAGGTGCGCGCGCTAGAGTCCGTGCTGGAGAAAAGCGCCGTGGTACTGCGGGACAACGTGGATATCGACCTCTTCGGCATCGAGCAGGACGAACTGGCGGCATCCGTGCAACAGTTCATCGTGCGCGGCGGACGCATCCGTGGAGTGCGCGGCTGGATGGTGGACAAGGAACTCGACGTGACCACCGGGGAACTGCTCGATTCGATTCTGCGCACCGCCTACAGCGGTGCCGGCACCCCGCCGCGAGAGGTCGTGCTGCCGGAGTTGCCCGACGACGCCGAGGCCCTCGAAATCTGGCTGGCCGGTGTCGGCAACCGCAAGGTGCGGCTGGTCGCGGCACAGCGCGGCGAGAAAGCGGCCCTGCTGGTCACCGCGACGCAAAACGCGAAACACGCCCTCGTGCTCTACAAGACCCGTCGCAGCTCCGATTTCGTGTCCCGTTCCAAAGCCCTCGAAGACATCCAGGAAGCGTTGGGCATGGGCCAGGCTCCGCTGCGTATGGAATGCTACGACGCCTCCCACCTCAGCGGCACCAACATCGTCGCGTCCATGGTGGTCTTCGAAGACGGCCTGCCCCGCAAAGACGAATACCGCCGGTTTAACATTCCGGAATCCACCGACGACACCGATTCGCTGTATCGCACCCTGACCCGCCGGCTGGCATACCTGAAAACCGATCCGGATGCGGCGGTGCCAGCACTCGGCGTCGACACAGATCTCGACGCCGATGCCAAACGCAAGAAGTTTCGCTATCAGCCGCACCTGCTGATCGTGGACGGCGGCCAACCCCAAGTGTCGGCCGCCGCACGCGCGCTGCGCGAATCCGGGGTGACCGGAATCGCCCTGTGCGGCATCGCCAAACGTCTCGAAGAAATCTGGCTACCGGACTCGGACTACCCGGTGATCCTGCCGCGCAACAGCGACGCCCTGTTCCTGTTCCAGCGCATCCGCGACGAAGCGCACCGCTTCGCGATCACGCACCAGCGGGCCCGGCGCAAGCGGGACATCTCCTCGGTGCTTGGTGAGATTCCCGGTTTGGGCCCCGCGCGGGTGAAGGTGCTGCTGCAGCATTTCGGGTCCGTCGCCCGTCTCAGGGAAGCCGAACCGGACGCCATCGCCGAGATTCGCGGCATCGGATCGGTGCTGGCCGGTGTCATCCACACCCGATTGCGCACCTGAATGGTGGGGCGGGTCGGTAGGCTGGAGGGATAGACCGATTCAACCGAAGGCGTAAGAAGCGAATGACAACGGATCCTGACAAGCAGGAAATGCTGATCGTCACGGGTATGTCCGGGGCCGGACGCTCGACCGTCGCCAACGCGTTAGAAGACCTCGGCTGGTACGTCGTCGACAACCTGCCGCCGCAAATGCTGCGTCCCCTAGTCGAACTCGTGGAACGGGCCGGCACCACACTGCCCAAGATCGCGGCCGTCGTCGACATTCGCGGACGTGACTTCTTCGGCGACTTTCAGGAGATCGTGCAGTCGCTGCGGAGCGGAACGCAGGTGCGGGTGATGTTCCTCGAAGCCCGCGACGACGTGCTGGTGCGACGATTCGAATCGGTGCGGCGACCGCATCCGCTGCAGGGCGACGGCACTCTGCTGGACGGCATCTCCTCGGAACGCCACCGCATGGAACCGGTGCGCGAGGCCAGCGACCTGGTCATCGACACGTCGGACCTGAACGTGCACCAGCTGGCCACCGCCGTCACCGACCGGTTCTCCGCCGAGGGCGCGGCCGGGGTGCACGTCACCGTGATGAGCTTCGGGTTCAAGTACGGCCTGCCCACCGACGTAGACCTCGTCGCCGACGCCCGGTTCCTGCCGAACCCGTTCTGGATTCCGGAACTGCGATCGCACAGTGGACTGGACGTCGAAGTGCGAGACTTCGTGTTGGCGCAAAACGGTGCCCTCGAGTTTCTCGACCACTATTCGGCGGCCCTCGCCCCGGTCCTGGCCGGATACCAGCGGGAGAACAAACGTCACGCCACCATCGCCATCGGCTGCACCGGCGGCAAGCACCGTTCCGTGGCCATGGCCCGGGAACTCATGAGCCGACTCGAGAAACTTCCCGGAGTAGCCGTTAATCTCAAGCACCGCGACCTGGGCCGCGAATAGCCCGCACCCCGCCTCGCCCGAATCTTCAGTTTCGGGATCTTTTTTCGAACAACAGAATGGACCCTACGATTGGCTCTCACCGCCGACGTCAAAGATGAGCTGTCCCGCGTGGAGGTCTCCAAGACCACCGTTCGGGCCGCAGAACTCGCCACGATCCTTCGGTTCTCCGGGGGGCTGCACATGATCAACTCCCGGATCGCAATCGAATCCGAACTGGACACTCCCGTCATCGCCCGCCGCGTACGCAAGGACCTCGCCGAGCTGTACGGGGTGCGCAGCGCCCTGCAGGTCATCTCCGCGTCGGGAGTGCGGCGCGCCGACCGGTACCTGGTGCAGGTCATCGAGGGCGGGGAGACCCTCGCCAGGCAGACCGGGCTTCTGGACGCCCGCCGGCGTCCCATCCGCGGGCTGCCGAACCGGCTGACGACCGGCTCAAAAGACGAAATCGCCGCCGTCTGGCGGGGTGCCTTCCTGGCCAACGGGTCCCTCACTGACCCGGGCCGGTCCGCTGCCCTCGAAGTGATCTGCCCCGGAAACGAAGCGGCCATGGCCCTGGTCGGCGCCGCCGGGCGCCTGGGGGTCGCGGCGAAGGCCCGGGAAGTGCGCGGTATCCACCGTGTCGGCATCCGTGACGGCGACGCGATCGGCGCGATGCTCGTGCACATGGGCGCCCACGACACCGTGCTCAACTGGGAACAGCTGCGTCAGCGCCGGGAGGTGCGGGCCACCGCGAACCGCCTGGTCAACTTCGACGATGCCAACCTGCGCCGCTCCGCCGAAGCCGCTGTCGCCGCGTGCGCCCGCGTGCAACGGGCAATGGACATTCTGGGCACCGACATCCCCGAGCACCTGCGTTACGCGGGCGAACTGCGGCTGGGGCACCGCGACTCCAGCCTCGACGAACTCGGACACCACGCCGACCCGCCGATGACCAAGGACGCCGTCGCCGGCCGTATCCGTCGACTTCTCGCGATGGCCGACAAAAAAGCGGCCGATCAGGGCATACCCGGCACGGAGCCGCATTTTCCGAATCATCCCGAGGACGTTGCGGCACACTGACCGAACAGGCCAGGCAAGTAGACTGGTCCCTGTCACTCACACCGCCGGTGGTGCTCTCTGCGCACCGGCACACCCCAGAGGAGATTAGTTATGGCTGAATACACCCTTCCCGCGCTGGCTTATGACTACTCGGCTCTCGCGCCGAGCATCAGCGGAACCATCATGGAACTCCACCACAGCAAGCACCACCAGGCCTACGTGACGGGCGCCAACAACGCCATCGCCCAGCTCGCGGAAGCCCGCGACTCCGGCGCACTCGCCAACGTGAACAAGCTCGAAAAAGACCTCGCTTTCAACCTGGGCGGTCACGTCAACCACTCGATTTTCTGGACCAACCTCTCTCCGAACGGCGGCGACAAGCCCGTCGGTGACCTGGCCAGCGCCATCGACGACAACTTCGGTTCCTTCGACAAGTTCACCGCCCACTTCACCGCCGCCGCCCTCGGCGTGCAGGGCTCCGGTTGGGCCGTACTGGCCTGGGACTCCATCGGAGAGCGCCTGATCATCCAGCAGTTCTTCGACCAGCAGAGCAACTTCGCCGCCGGAACGGTCCCTGTTCTGATGCTCGACGTGTGGGAGCACGCCTACTACCTCGACTACCACAACGTGCGCGCCGACTACGTGAAGGCGTTCTGGAACATCGTCGACTGGGCCAACGTTCAGAACCGTTTCACCGTTGCACAAGAGAAGACGAACGGCCTGCTCCTCCTCAAGTAAAACCCGCCACACTTCACCGTGTAGCCTGTATCGTCGCGCCCACGCGCACCCAACAATTGGAGATATTTTGTCCGTAAAGATCGGCATCAACGGTTTCGGCCGTATCGGCCGTAACTACTTCCGCGCCGCCCTGGCCCTGGGAAGCGACATCGAAATCGTCGCCGTCAACGACCTCTCCGACCCGAAGTCGCTCGCGCACCTGCTGAAGTACGACACCGTCGGCGGCCGCCTCAACGCGACCGTCGAGGTCGACGGTGACGTCATCATCGTCGGCGGCAAGCCGATCAAGGTGCTCGCCGAGCGCGATCCCGCGAACCTGCCCTGGGGCGCCCTCGGCGTCGACATCGTCATCGAGTCCACCGGCCGCTTCACGCAGGCCGTCGACGCCCAGAAGCACATCGAAGCCGGCGCCAAGAAGGTCATCGTCTCCGCTCCCGCCACCGGTGCGAACGTCGCCACCCTGGTACTCGGAGTCAACGAGAACACCTACGACCCCGCCGTGCAGAACATCATCTCGAACGCCAGCTGCACCACGAACTGCCTCGCGCCGCTCGCCAAGGTGTTCATGGACAACTTCGGCATCGAACGCGGCCTGATGACGACCATCCACGCGTACACCGCAGACCAGAACCTCCAGGACGGCCCGCACAGCGACCTGCGTCGCGCCCGCGCTGCGGCCGCGAACATCATCCCCACCGGAACCGGCGCCGCCAAGGCCCTCGGCCTGGTCATCCCCGAGTTGCTCGGTAAGCTCGACGGCTACGCCCTGCGCGTTCCGGTCCCGACCGGTTCGATCACCGACCTCACCGTCACCGCGACGCGTCCGGTCACGGTCGAAGAAGTCAACGCCGCGTACAAGGCCGCTGCGGAAGGCCCACTCAAGGGAATCCTGAAGTACACCGAGGAACCCATCGTCTCCAGCGACATCGTCGGCGACCCGCACTCCTCGATCTTCGATGCCGGCCTTACCAAGGTCATCGGCGATCAGGTCAAGGTGGCCTCCTGGTACGACAACGAGTGGGGCTACTCCAACCGTATGGTCGACCTGACCGTCTTCGTCGCCGACCGCCTGTAACCGGGGTTCGCCGTGACGCTTCGCACCATCGAATCACTGGGTTCACTCCAGGGTAAACGGGTCATTGTCCGCTGTGATCTGAACGTGCCGTTGACCGACGGCCAGATCACCGACGACGGCCGCGTGCGGGCGTCACTGCCTACTCTCACGGCGCTGCTGGAACAGGGCGCCCGAGTGGTCATCGTGTCCCACCTCGGGCGCCCCGGCGGGGTCGTCAACGCCGCCTACAGCCTGGCGCCGGTCGCCGCACGCCTGGCCGAACTCATCGGACGGCCGGTCGGCTTCGCAACCGACACCGTCGGTGACTCGGCAGCGGATGCCGTGGCCGGGCTCGCGGACGGCGAGCTCGTCGTTCTCGAGAACCTGCGCTTCAACGCGGGGGAGACCAGCAAGGTCGACTCCGAGCGCGTCGCGTTCGCGCAGCAGCTCGCCGCCCTGGGCGATGCGCTGGTCTCGGACGGCTTCGGTGTCGTGCACCGCAAGCAGGCCAGCGTCTATGACTTAGCGGCAACCCTGCCGAGCGCGGCCGGGCTGCTGATCAGTACCGAGCTGGGCGTGCTGGACCGCCTCACCGAGAAGCCGGAGGCACCGTACACGGTCATTCTCGGCGGATCAAAGGTCTCCGACAAGCTCGGCGTCATCGGTCACCTACTGCCGCGGGTGAATTCGCTGCTCATCGGTGGCGGAATGCTGTTTACCTTCCTCGCGGCTCAGGGCCACAAGGTGGGCTCAAGCCTGCTTGAGCTTGACCAGCTCGACACGGTGCGCGGTTACCTCGCCGAGGCAGACCGCCTGGGCGTGAAGATCGTGCTGCCCACGGATATCGTGGTCGCCTCGAAGTTCGGCGCCGACGCGGAGCATGTCATCACCGCCGCCGACGCCATCGAAGAGACGCCCTATGGCGCGGCCGGTCTCGGCCTGGACATCGGCCCGGCCACCGCGGCCGCATTCGCCGAGATCATTCGGGATTCCCGGACCGTGTTCTGGAACGGCCCCATGGGAGTCTTCGAACTCGCCCCCTTCGCCGAGGGAACACGCACCGTCGCCGCGGCTCTGGCCGACGTCGACGGACTCAGCGTGGTCGGCGGCGGCGACTCCGCCGCGGCCGTGCGTATCCTCGGTTTCAACGACGACCAATTCGGTCACATTTCTACTGGCGGCGGCGCGAGCCTCGAGTTTCTCGAGGGAAAGCGCCTGCCCGGACTGGAGGTCCTCGGATGGTAACCATCAACGCTCGACGCACGCCCCTGATCGCCGGCAACTGGAAGATGAACCTGGACCACTTTCAGGCCATCGCCTTTGTGCAGAAACTGGACTGGAGCCTCAACGACGCCAAGCACGACTTCTCGGCCGTCGAAGTCGCCGTCTTCCCGCCCTTCACCGACCTGCGATCCGTGCAGACGCTGATTGCCGCGGACAAGCTGTCTCTGGCCTTCGGCGCCCAGGACGTGTCCGCGCAGGAGTCCGGGGCGTACACCGGTGAGATCTCCGCCGCGTTCCTGGCCAAGCTGGAATGCCAGTACGTGATCATCGGTCACTCCGAACGCCGCACCCTGCACAACGAAAGCGACCAGGAAGTGGCCGCCAAGGTCACGGCCGCGATCTCGCACAACCTGGTCCCGCTGATCTGCGTCGGGGAAACGGCCGACGACCTTGAGAAGCATGGGCCGAGCGCCGTTCCCGTCGCCCAGCTGCGTGCCGCCCTCGCCGGTGTCAGCAACGCCGCCGACATTGTGGTGGCGTACGAGCCGGTCTGGGCCATCGGCTCCGGTAAGGCCGCCACGCCCGAGCAGGCGGAGCAGGTCGCCGCCGCATTACGCCTCGTGCTGCGCGAAACCCTCGGTGATGATGTGGCCGAGAAGACCCGCATCCTCTACGGCGGTTCCGTCAAGTCCGGGAACATTTCCTCGTACATGGACGAGCCCAATGTGGACGGCGCCCTGGTCGGTGGCGCGAGCCTCGATGTCGCCGAATTCGGCGCCATCGTGCGTTTTCAGAAGCACGTCACCGCCTAAGTCACCTGTCCGCAGCGTCATCCTGCTGCCGCTTTCGATTGCGCGCCCTCCCGGGCCGCGCACCGGCAGCGGCAGCAGGCTATAATTGCCAGTGTCCGTGGTGGTGTCGTCGTGCCCACTGCATCGTGAAAGGTTTTGTGTTGGAGATTCTCCAGGTTGTGTTGCAGGTTTTGCTCGGTCTGACGAGCCTCCTGCTCACCATGCTCATTCTGTTGCACAAGGGTCGCGGCGGGGGGCTTTCCGATATGTTCGGGGGCGGCGTGACGTCGAACCTGGGCGCATCGGGAGTAGCCGAACGCAACCTGAACCGCATCACGGTCTTTCTGGGACTGCTGTGGATCACGACGATTGTCGTTTTGGGATTGATAACCAAGTTCGACACCGGCGTCTGATTCGCACAGACCGGGCGCACACGTACCGGACAGACCCGGTGTCACACCGGGACCTCACAACAAACTAGCGGAGGAACAACATGGCATCTGGTGGCAGCGCAATTCGTGGCTCACGTGTGGGGGCAGGTCCAATGGGGGAGCAGGACCGTGGGTATCACGCGGAACGCATTAAGGTGTCCTACTGGGATGCCCTCGGCAACGAGACCGTTCGCTACTTCGCGGCGACCCTGCCCGACGAAGAGATCCCCGTCAGCATCGACTGCCCGTCCTCCGGGCTTCCGGCCGGTCGGGACAAGAACAACCCGCCGTCGGTCGTGAAGCTGGAGCCCTACAAGACTCACCTGGCCTACGTGAAGGAACGCCGCAGCGAAGAGGAAGCCGAATCGCTCCTCGAAGAAGCCCTGCTCCAGCTGCGCATCCGCCGCGGCAAGCTGGCCCCGTCCAGCTGAATTCACGTTCGCCGGTTTTCCGGCCGCAGAAAAGCCCCGTCCGATCCGGACGGGGCTTTCGTGTGGGTGCGCTCGATGAGCTAGTACTGCGGGGCGATCAGACTTTCCGGAACCTCGGCGGCAGCCTCACCATCGACGAAGAAGACCGTGCGTCGTCGACCCTTGATGCCGGCAACGGGCACTTCGTCCCGGCTCGCACCGGCCAGTGCCAGACCCAACACGGCAGCCTTGTCGGTACCGGCGAGAACCAGCCACACCCGCTCGGACGCGTTCAAGGTGGGACGGGTCAGGGTCAGACGCTCCGCCGGGGGCTTGGGCGAACGCAGCACCGG
>JBBQYN010000055.1:0-11058 GCA_038208655.1 Actinomycetales bacterium | reverse complement strand
GCCATTCGGGGAGGGAGCCGAGGGCGGCGATGTCGAGGGTGTTGACCTTGCGGGTGTTGGTGGAGGTGGATTGTTGGCCGTCGCGGCTGGTGGAGCTGCCGTAGGTGATTTCGTCGTGTTCGCCGATGAGTGCGGCCAGGGAGCGGAGGAAGTCGTCGTCGCCTGACCCGCCGCCAAAGACCCGGGTGGCGGCGGCGTCCCAGAGGGTCTGCCAGCCGTCTTTCCCGAACGCGTCGATCGCTTGGGCGCGGGATTGGAAGTAGGAGTTGAGGATGATGCCCATCGACCCGTAGAACGAATACACCGAGGGCAGTTCGGGCCAGCGGACGATGTTCGCGCACTCGTCGAGCTCCATCACCAGCGGCACCGGGAGCCGGCCACCGTTTCGCTGCGCAGCGGTCTCGGCGGTTGTGCAGATGGCGCGGATGAGGGCGGTCAGGATGGCGCCGCCGGATCCTTCACCGTCTTTGGAGAGGAGAACGAGAGTGTCACTGCTGGTGATGAACGCCGCAGGGTCGAACCGGCGGATTCCGGCAGTGTCGGTCCAGGCGAGGAGGTCGTCGTCGGCGAGGGCGGACGCCATCCGCTGCGCGGTCGCGTACACGCTGCCCTTGGTTTTGTCCGGCCAGCTCAGGATGCCCTCGATGGTGGAGGAGGGCCCGGTTTTTCCGTGGCGGGCGAGGATCTGCTGCACGTCGTACCCTTCAGCGCGGGCGATCCACGCGAACACCTGGGACAGGGGTTCGTGCTCGAGGGCGGCCGCGTAGAAGAAGTACGCGAGCATGTCCCGCCCGGCGGTATCGAACTGGGAGTCCCCGCCCCGGTCGGAGGCCTTCCGGGTGGACGCTTCGAAGATCGCGGCGAGCTCCCGGGCGTCAGCGGCGCTGCGAATGTACTCGAGCGGGTTGAAGACGAAGTCGGGCTGCGGGCCTGGGCGGTAGATGCGGTTGGGGTCGAAGATGAAAGCCTGGCCGTGGCCTGCGCGGCCGGCGAGGGTTTCGCGGACGCCGTCGACTTTGTTGGACGTCATGATCGCGGCGCCGGGCGCTTCGAGCATGTGCCGGATGACGAGGGCGGACGTTTTGCCGCGGCCGGTGCCGAAGACGTACACGCCGAGGTCCCGCCACCCCTGATACACCCACCCATTTCCCCGGCCGACGAGGCGGCCGACCCGCTCCCCCGCCGGCAGGTTCACCGCGGATGGGTGCAGCTGAGCCGCTTCCTTCGCCCGCAGCTTCTCCCGCAGCACGGCGGATTGCCGGGTGGTGGCCATGTGCCGGAGCGCCACGTTATTGCGCTTCTTGGACGCCCATTGGGCCTGCTTGGCCAGGATGAACGCGAACACGGCCACGGCCAGGACCAGGGCTACCACGCTCGTCCAGGTTGCGGCTGGCGGCCAGGGTGCGTCCCGGAAGAGGAAGTCCCCCGCCAAGGCGGCGGGGTTCCAGGGGTAGGTCGTCCCGGTGGGGGTGATCATCGCGCCGACATGCACGGCCACAAGCAGGGCGAGAGCGGTGAGGAGGGTGAGGACGCCGGTCATGATGCGGGCTTTCCAGTCGATCACAGGGTTGTCCTCACGGCCGTGAACACGGTCTGTCGGTGAGCGGGGATGGCGCGGTGCGCGCGGGGGTGGGGCATTAGTTGCCGAGTTTCATGGGGTCGGTGCTGTAGGGGTCGACGGCGATGTGGACGTGGTTGCAGCTGTCACGAAATTGCGTCATCGACAGGTCGAGGCTCACGCCGGCGGTGGAGCGGCATTGGTTCTGGCCGGTTCCGGACCCGGCGGGCATGACCGGGCTGAGCGCACGGAGCAGTTTCAACGCGTTCGCATCGGCGCCGGTGGTGGGTGTGCGGTCGAAGGCGTAGAAGTCGACGGCGTGGCCGCCGCCGTTCGCGAAGTGCGGTGACGCCGTCCCGGCACCGAGAAGAGTGCCGGTGCAGGCCCGGTTGATGTCGGAGATCCCGACCGCGTCGAACATGTTCGTCGCGATGGTGATGGCCTGCAGGATGCGAATGTCGATGCCGCAGTCCGCGCGGGTTTCACCGTCGGCGATCCACCGGATCTCGCGCAGGTGATCGGGTGATAACCCCGTGATGGCGCCCGCGTCGATCTTGACCACCAGGGCTGCCGCCAACGCCCGCGCGTCATTCCCCACGCCGGCCGCGCAGGCGGCGTCCCCGGTGGTGAGGGCGGCTACGACAGCTTGGGCTTGGTCGTAGTAGCTCGTGTAGTGGTTCGGGTCGGCGTTGATTTGTACGGCGTGCGCGGCCTGGGTGGGGGTCAGGGTCTCCCAGTTGGGGACGGTGATGAGGCGTTGGAAGAAGAATCCGGCGGCTTGGGTGGGGGTCATACGTTCGGCGAGGGTGCCCCAGGTGTCGCGTTGTTGGAAGAGGCCGCGGGAGTCGGGGCCGACGGTGTCGCCGTAGGTGAGGTTGCGCAAGGTGGATTCGCCCATGGCGGTCATCACGGCGAGGGTTTGCCCGTGCACGTTCACGCCCGCGTCAGCGCCGGCGTTCATGATCAGGGCGGCGTTGACGAGCTGGTCGCCCTGGTACCCGGCGACCGGCGAACGTTCCGCGGCGCCCTGCGGGTTCGCCGCGACAGCGGCGCAGGCCCCGGTGCCAGGTCCGCTGCCAGTGACGAGGAGTAGCCCGGTGAACAGACCCACGAGTAGGAGCACCAGTCCGGTGCCCAGTATGCCTTTCTGCACGGGCGGTTAGGTGGTGGCGTTGCCGGCGGCCATGGCGGAGTCGGTATTGGTGACTTCCACCTCCCAGTCCGAGCGAATGTGGCGGATGTGAGTTTCTGGGTTGGACCCGTATTTGAACACGCAATGCCCCGGATTCAAGCCCATGAGGGTGGCGGCGGTGTCGGGGGCGAAGTTGAAGGTTTCTTGCGCCCAGCGGGCATCTTCGGGGCGGTCTTGACGGAATGCGTACACGGTTTGCGCTTCTTGGACGACGGTGTAGCCGGGGCTCTCTGGCGGGATATCGGTGCCTTTGTGCATGACGAAGACGTTGGAGATGCCGAGGGAGCGGGAGAGTTTCTGGTTGGATTTCACCAGCTGGGCGGAGGGGCCGCCGATCATGTGCCAGCCCTCTTCGTAGATGACGTTCGTCACGAATCCGCGTTCTTCACGCAGCCGCCCCATCAGCCACATGTTTCCAATCGCCATCACCGTCGGGATCGCGGGCCCGGATTCGGGAAGTTGGGAAATATCGAACGTGGTGAGCTTGTGGGACAGGTCGACACGGCGGCTGGTTTCACCGTCGAAGACACCGGCGTAGGTTTCCAGGAGGTTCTGCAGGCCAAACCGGATCGATAGGCCCGCCTGGTGGAACCGCTCCGACGCCTCCCCCGAGAGCCCCTGATCCGCCGGCACCAAGCCGAGGAAGGGCATCAGGTCTGTGGTGGTCGCGGCCCGGCGGGTGTCCTGGAACTTCTCAAAGAGCAGTTGCAGGGCGTACCGGGTGGCTTTTTCTTCCCACTCTGTCGCGGGGGTGTCGCCGCGGGCGATACGGGCAACAGCGTTAATGAGGAGCATCTGGCCTTGAAGGCCCGTGCCCCGGGCGATGAGGGGATCCATCAGGTTGAAACGGGTGCCGGACCCGTCAGGGTCAAAGCGGAGGGGCTCGGTGCCCATCCGGCGGGTGACGCCGGCGTATTCGCCTTCGCCGCCTTCGTCCTTTTTGTCAAACACCACCGCCCGGTGGTTCTTCAGCAGCAGGGGCCGCATCACCATGACTGTTTTGGTGAAGGAGGATTTTCCGGATCCGACGGTGCCGATGATGAGGACGTTGGGTGAGGTCAGCTTCCTGGGGGTGGCGTTGTAGGCGGTGGGGGCGTCGTGACTGATCATTGTCGAGGAGAGCGTGTCGGTGCCGTTGACGACCCCGTCAATTCCGGTGGGCGCTCCGATGATGCCGGTGTTTAGGATTTCGGCTTGCCGGGTCGTGGACGGCGCCCCGGCGAGGCGGGGCGCGTACCAGCCGCGTGCTGCGGCTCCGGGTGAGGCCCGCAGTACCGACCCGGGTCGTGCAAACGGTGGCACGTCCACCGGCCGCTGCGAGGACACCGAGGTGCCAGCACCCGCTGTGTCAACACCTGCAGCGGTAGAGCTGGTGGCGTCGTCTTCGCCGGTGAGGACGGGCGGGGTGGTGACGGGGGTGAGGAAGATTTTTAGGCCCGGGACGGTGCCGTACCAGGGCTTTTTCGGGCTGGTGCGTGCGCCGTGCGCGGTGCTGGACGCTGCGGCCGGGGTGATGGGGTGGGTCATGAGAGGGCTTCCTTGTCGGTGCGGCCGGCGAGGCGGTTGAGGGCCTGGGTTGCCAGGGTGGCGCCGGTGGGGCGAAGGCCCCGGCCGAGGGGCCAGGTAGTACCGGACGCGGCGGATTGGAAGGAGTCTTGCCAGTCGAGGTGTTCGATACCAAGGCCCGTCGCGCACGCTTCCTCCAGTTGCCGGGACGCGTGGCCGAGGTCAGTGCGGGTGGGCGCGGAAATAGTCACGAAGCCGATCCAGTCGACGCCGTGGTGGTGGGACCCTGCCGCGAGGTCCGCGGCGCGGCGCTGCGCGGCGGACATGCGGGTGGTGCTGTCATCGGAAATGAGGCGGCCCTTCTGCTGGTCGGCGAAAACTCCGGCGAGGTCGCGGACAACGTCGGCGCGTGCTTTCGCTTTCGCTTGCCCGGCGGGGACGAGGTGCAGGTGGAAGGACACCGACCGGACGAAGGTCAGTTCGCGGCCGATGAGGAGGTCCAGGGACCAGAGCGGGCTGCGGCCGGCGACGGCGAGGTTTTCGCCGTGGATGGCCGCGGTGCGGTGCCACCACGTCACCGGCGGTGACACCGGCCCGTTCTCCCCCATGACGAGGGAGGTGGGGTCGATGCCGTCAACGATGTGCGCGGAGAATTCGTCGTGGGAGGCGATCCCCGACAGGAGCGGGTCGACGTTGCGGGTGAGGTCAATGGGTAGGTGCGGGTTCTGTTGGTGCAGCATCAGCGCGGTGGTTTGTTTCGCAGTGAGGGCGTGAACGTCGCCCATTCGGGCTTCGTTCAAGCCCTGTTCGGTGGCCTGAATTTGCCCCGCCATCAGCGCCCGCCACGCATCACGGCCGGGACCGTATTGCGCGGCGGCATCGGTGAATTGTTGGGTGAGGGGCCAGGACACGACGACGTAGTGACGTTGCACCATCGCGTTGGCACTGGATTTGCGGATCACCTCGTCGTAGGAGAGCTTCTGCGCCTGAAACGACGCCTGCTGCGCTGTCGTCCAGTTTTCCTGTACAGGTTCGAGGCGGGTTTTCACCCAGAGTTGTTGCCGGGCTGAGTCGGGGGGCAGAACCCGGGTGAGGGTTTGCACGTTCCGGATCAACGAGGACGGTGCGGCGCGGCGGGCGAGGAATTTGCCCCACGCGTTCGCTGCCCGGGTGAGGGCGGCGGCGGTTTCCATGCCGCGCAGCTGCCCGGAGACGGAGAACGCAACCGACAGGTAGGGCTGCTCACCGATCGGGGCGTGCCAGGCGATGCCGGGCATGTTGGCGGCGTATTGCAGCCAGCCCATCCCGTCAGCGCCGTCGGGGTTGGCGCGCATCTTCACTGCGGCGCGTTCCGCGGTCTGCTTCTGGGCTGTGGTGCCGTGCAGAATGGCGTCTTGGAGCTCGTCCCACGCGCCCACGTCGTAGGGCACGAACTCGTCTGTGCCGAGGCGTTTTCGGGCGCGGGCGCGGGCGCGTTTCCGGCGGCGCTCAAGGACGGTGCCGCGGTGGGTGCGGGCGGTGGTCAGCATCGTGATGCCGGCCCCGGCGGCGGCCACGATCAGGGCGGGCAGGCCGAGGCCAAGGACCATGCCGGTCATGCCTCCGGCGATGAAGACCGTGAGGAGGATCATTCGGGTTTTGGAGGCGGTACCGCCGAAGAAGCCGCGGTGCCCGGACTCGCCGCCGAGGTATCGGATGTGGGACTCGGGAGTGTCATTCACTGGACGGAGTCCTTTCCATAGTGTTCGTCGTGGTCATCGACTGGTGCGACGGCGGCGTCGGTGACGGAGTCGGTGACTTTCTTCGTCGCCTCAAACCCGGCCATGGTGCCGGCGGCAATCATTGTGGGGATACCGATCGCCGCTCCGGCGCCGGTCGCGGACTCGGCCGCGCCGGCGGCCATGCCGCTTTTTGCTGCAACGGCTCCTGTGCCACCGGCTGCGGCGGCTCCGCCGGCTCCGCCGGCGCCGGCGGCGCTGGTGGAGCCCACGGACGCGGCCTTAGAGATCGATGACGTTGCTGCTTCCTCGCCACCGGCCGCCGAAGCACTACCAGAACGGCTGCTACCGCCGCCGGTGCTTGAGCTGCCCGGAGAGGGAGAGGTGCCACTGGATTTTTCGGGGGCGTTATCGCTGTATTTGGCGTCGGCGTGCTGCATGGATTGAGATCCGATGTTCGGGCCTGCGGGGGCGGCTCCACCGCCACCGGTGGGGATGACGGGCGCGAACTTCGTCAGGGCGAGCGGTGCAAGGCCGGCCATGAATAACGCCAGGATCGACACGACCAGCGTCACTGTTTTGGCGAGGCTGGGGGTGTTGGAGAACGCATCGACTTGGGCGCTCATCATGCTGTAGGCGATGGCGAGTAAGAAGAACAGCAGCGGGTGGGATGCCAGTACCCCGAACCAGAGGTAGGCGATCTTCGACCCGAACTTTCGTTTCTGGGGGTCGATGATCCATACGAAGCCGAGGGGGAAGAGGATGCCGGAGAAGTACAGGGTGATGAGTTGAACGATGAGCATGAGGAGTACGACGAGAAGGCCCAAGATCATGAAGAACATCAAAATCACGCCGAGGACGGCGCCGCCGGCCAGGCCGGATCCGTCTTCTTCGGAGAGCATCGTGGAGAACTTCGCCACGATCGTTTCGGAGTTGCTGGTGACGCCCCACGCGATTAAGGAGTCAGAGAGGGCGCCGAAGAACTTCACCAAGAATGCGCCGAGCGCGGGTCCGAACATGGCCCCGAGGATGAATGCGGGCCCGTAGAGGGTGAGGGACTCCCCCAGCTCTCGGCCGGACTGGTGGCCGCGCGCGGTGCGCACGATCTGCGGGATCAACAAGGCCACGAACACGAAGATCGCCAGGGCAAACGACACCTGGTAAGCCTGAATGAACCAACCCGCGGTCAGGTCCGGAAGGGTGGCATGGGTGAGCGCGGGCAACACGGTATCGGAGAGGCCTTTGGCGGCTCCCTGCAGCATTTTGAAGGAGTTACCGGCAGGGTCGGACCAGAACTCCGCCACGCCCGCAGCCGTGTTCACGGCGTTATTGACGCCTCCGACAGCATCTGAGACTCCATCAGTGACATCTTTCACACCGCAGACGAAGAAGTTGCTATCGCAATCTGGTGTCATCAGCAGCCGCCGGTGTAGCGCGTGCCGCCCGCGGCGAGCTTCGCTTGGTCGGGAGTGCCGGCGCGCTCGATGTGCCAGGCATCGTTCTCCCACACCAACGTTTGGGCGATAATCGCCGTCTTGGTCGGGCTGAGTTCGCCGTTGACCACGTAGCCGGCGGCGATGTTGACCGTTACCCGGTCAGCTGTCGAGTTCTGTTCCACCAGCCAAAGCCCGTTCGTGGTCGACAGATGGAACGGAGTATCCGAGGGAACTTGCCCGGAGGTTATGTCGGTGTTGGCCATTGCCGTGTAACTGCCGGCAAGGTCGCGAAATGCATCATTGGCCGTGGACGCCATGATCGCTACGCTCACTGTGTTGGCGTCAGCTGTATTGGCTGCTGGGTTGGGGGATTGCCAGAGCCACCGGTAGAACGCGGTGGCAACTTCTACGGCTCCGTAACTGGTGTGTTTGGCGTCGGCCTGGGCGGTTAGGACCATGTTGACGTTGCGGTCTTGGCCGCCGAGGCATCCGGTGGGTGCGACGTCGTCTTCGTTGTCGCCGGCGCCCGTGCTACCTGTTGAGGTCGGTGTGGGGGTTGCCGTCGCGGTGCTGGGCGCGGCGTTGGGTTGTGGGGCGGGGCGGGTGGCGGTGTAGGCGATGCCACCAGTGATGGCGATGACGAGGGCGGCGGCCCCGATGACGATGGGCCAGCGGCTACGGCCGGATGCTGTGACCATTCGCATGGTGGAACTCCTTCGGGTGCGCGTTGAGTGTGGGGCTTAGCCAGCGAAGGACAGGACGGCGCCGACGATGATCGCGAGCCCAGCGAGGGCGGCGAGGGAGATGCCGGCCCAGACGGCTTTGCGGCGTCCTTGGGCGTGGGCTTGCGGGTTGGGGTTGGAATCTCCCGAGGCTCCGGCCATGGCAACGATTCCGAAGATCAGGAACCCGATGGATACGAGGATGCCGATGGCCCAGAGAGCGGCGATGAGTTTTTGCCAGAGGGCGGTGAATTCGGCGCCGCCGAAGGAGAAGTCGGGCACGATCCCGTCGAGGGGGTTCTCGATCGCCGCGTGGAGCAGGAGGTCGTACATGGGGGTTAGGCCTTCCGGTTCTGTGTGGGTGCGGCGGAGACCGCGGTTTGCAGGGACCGGACCACGCTCGCGGCGGCTGCCACGAACGCGTCCCGGGTTGCGGGGTTGAGGCGGCTGAGGGTGAGTTGTCCGCGTTCGGCGATGTGGGCGTCGTAGGGGATCTCGTGCAGGGCAGACACGCCCGCTTGGCTGAGGAGCCGTTCGACTTCTTCTCGGACAGCGTCGTTTTCGGGGCGGCCGTCGGTGAGGCGGATGGCGATGGCCCGGTTGGCAAGTTCTGTGGCGGGCCCGCCCGCCGCCCGGAGCTCTTCGAGGAGTTGGATGGCTTCGAGGACGGAGTCGCCGGCATTCATGACGGGGATCACGAGGACATCGGAGACGGATACGGCGCCGCGGAATGCGGAGGAGGTAGGGACGTTACCGGAGTCCATGACGCGGATGGAGTAGAAGTCGTCGATGACGTTGGACACGGCGACGACGGATTCGCCGGTGAGGCGGTCACGGCGGCCGGTGGATCCGATCACGGATGCGAACGATGTTTGCGGGGCGGTGTATCCGGCGAGGTGTCCTGCGGTGTGGACGTGGTCGACGTCGCGGACTAGTTCGCCCAGGCCGAGGAGGGGGTTGCCCTCGGCGCGGAAGTTCAAAGCGCCGGGGTCGTCGGAGACTTCGAGGATCGCGACTGATCCGCCGCGGATCGCGGCGAGCACTCCCCCGAGGAGGATGGCGGTGGGCGTCTTGCCTGTTCCGCCTTTGGGGTTGTTCACCAGGACTGAGACTGCCCGGGTCCAGGTTGCTTGGCGCACGGTGGTCTCGTGCGCGGTTCGCAGCTCGGTGCGGCGGCGCTCCTCCAGCTCGGTGGCGCCGGGGCCGACTGGGAGTCCGAGGCTGGCTAGAGCGCCGCGGAATCCCGTGGTGGCTTTCGCTGGGGTGCTCGATGTGGAGGCTAGGCCGGTGGCTGAGCTGCCGAAGAGGACGGAGGTGCTGGCCAGGTCGGTGGGAGTCGCAGTTGGTGCCGACGGGGTTCCCTGCACGGCAGGAGCCGTGACGGGGGTGGCAGCTGGGAGGGGGGCGTCGGGAGTGGTGCGACGAGCGGGTGTGGTGCTGGTGGCTGTGCGGTGAGGGGGCACGGGGACTGTGTGGAGGGTGTCTTCCTCGATGTAGTCTCCGGCGCGGTCAGCCGCTTCAAAGACGTCGGTGGGGGCGGTGAGGCCGGGATCACTCATGGGTGGTATGTCCTCTCGAATTTCTACTAACAGGCACAGGAAATTAGAGAACCCCCGAGGCCTGGACCAGTCTGCCGTCTTTTTTCCCTTGGAGTCACCTGAACGGGGGGTGTGTATTCGCTGTTTCTGTGGATGGAAACCCCTGAATTGCTGGGTTTAAGGGGTGAATGGTCGGTTCGTATGAAGTTTTGAATCTACGACCAGCTGTTGACATTGGTAGTCGTTTTGAGTTGCAAACGTAATTAGATGTGTTTGCATTCGGTATGGAGCGGTCGTGGTGCGTCCGCGAAGGGGATAATCCACGCCAGAATTGAGCGCATGGCCCGTGACGACAACTTGATGAAACATGCCCCTGATCGGGTGGTGTTGTTCCAAGAGCTGTTTTCTGCGCCTTCTCGCGTTCTGGTGCTCCGTGCCCTGTTGCGCAAGCCGCTGAGTTACGCCGAATTGTTCGACACCATTGGCGATGCCATGAGTCGCCCTGCGGTGCATGCGGCCTTGATTGATCTTCGTGGCATGGGCTACATCGAGGACGATGCTCCCGATGATGTTCTACGCCGGCCTCAGGGGACGGTGTTTACCGCGCGGCGGGACCTCGTGACCCGTGACTTCGGGCAGGTCCTCGAGTTCGTCCTGGGCTGAGCACTCTCGCCTGTTCGGCGGCTGAGTCTGGGTGGTCGTATTGATGGCTACACCTCCAATCTGACCCTAACATTAAGTGTTAGAGTAGAGTCGTGAATTGTTCAGCTGCGGCAGAATGAGGGAATGCCTCGCTATGCATCCCCTGAAGAACCTCTGCCGCTTTCGGCCGAGCGGGCGACAGTGGTGTTTGGAGCGACCCCCTTGCGAGGGGCGATCATCCGACTGCTCGCCCTCAACTCAGAAGGGATGACATCGGGTGCGATCCAGAGAGAACTCAACACGACCTACCAAACGGTCCTTCGCCACCTCCAAGAGCTTGAATCGGCAGGCACCGTCATTTCCGATGCGGGCGAGCAGCGCCAAGGCCAACGAGTCATCTATGTTCTTGACACGGATGCGTTGCAGTCAGCACTGTCTGGCTATGGCGAATATTTGTTCGGCAAATAATGCGACACACCGCCCTGGCCTCAGAGTTTCTGTTTCAGGGAGCCGATATGGTCGAACCATGCCACCTCAACGCACCTACGGCGGAAGAAAAAGCAAAGGCGATCGACAGCCTTTGCTTTCCCGAGTGCCCTCGCCCATCGCAGACGCAGTCCGCGACTGCGCTGAAGAGCGAGGGATGACGCTGAGCGATTACATCGCCTCAGTTCTTGCCCGCGACGTCGGCTTGGCCGCGCTCGCGCCTCAGGCAACGATTCGGCATGACCAGGAGCTGCCCATCA